>JAJYAH010000527.1 GCA_021779635.1 Pseudomonadota bacterium
GATAGTGCAGCCAGTACTGGTTGATGGCGGTAAGTTCGCTGCGCAGGCCCTTGTTGAGGTAGTCGATGACTTTTGGATCACCCTGCATGGTGCACTCCGCTGGTTGAGGCCAAAGCTCGGCTTTAAGTTTAGAACGCTTCTAAGTCAGATTGTAGGCGAGAGCAACCCTCTCGCCAAAACAGCGAAACCGCGGGAAATCAATGAACCTCAGGGACTTCAGACCGTCGCTACGAGCGAGAAATCGCTGTGGGCGTCTGCATCTTCCGCGATCTGGCTATGCGGGCACCCGGAACAGCAGGCCTTGGCGCAAGCCCCCAAAGCCTCGTCGATAATGGTCTTGAGGGTGCGCGCGCATCGGCCGCATTCGGCGCTACAACCGAGACAGCCATAGATCTGCTTGGCGCTACGCGGGAGGTCATCCGCAGCGCTGACGGCGTTGCGGACATCGTCGTCGCTGAGGACGTGGCAGGAACAAACAATCATTAAAACGGCGGGCCTGTATGCGAAGTGAGGCCCATCGATATTCAAGAGCGCCGCACGATGCAAAAGGAAAAACGCTCTTTTCAAGTGATTCCAAACTGATCCCTGATATAGACTGGAATGAATCTAAAATGCCCGTGACAGCAATTTGGGCAGCTTCGAATGCAGGTCTGTCGATCGTTAACCGCTTCCGCCATCGCCACCGCCACCAGCATCGCCGCCTCCTCCGCCATCGCCGCCACCGGAGTCGCTTGCAGCAACCGAATGGTCGGATGCTGAATGCTCGCCTGCGTCCCAAACGAAGTGGCCTCCGCCGTCGCCGACATCAGCGCCACCGACCGATCCGGAGCGATCGACACAGGGTCCGTTGATGACACGGCGTTTCGGCAATCGCGTCATCAACCGGTGATACATCAACAACGCAATGCCGATCGCAATTCCGAACGCTATCATCTCACTCATCATCACTTCCTCTCGCGACGGACCCTTGAATTGTGCAGTGCAAAAACGCCATGTCCCGGCCATTATTCGTTGCTCAATATGGCTGGTCCGTTCATTGAACATTCAACCGGAGTGTGAAAATTTCAGAGCGACAGAATGCTTGATCCGCTGTCCGATGCCCAATCAGACTTGCTCAATGAGATCAGATTTGCCCAATGAGAAAGGTGAAGCCATGAGGAAAACTTTGATGGCGCTCGCTGCCGTCGCCACCCTTGCCGTTTCAGCCGTGGCGGCTCCCGCTCCCGCCCATGCGCAACGGTACCTTGGCGCCGCGATAGCGGGCGGACTGATCGGTGGTGCCATCGTCGGCGCTGCGGCCGCCCCCTATTATTATGGATATGGACCTGGATACTACGCACCCCCACCGGGATATTACGGTGGTCCGGCCTATGTCGCCGCTCCCGGCTACTATGGCGGCGGCTGCGTCTGGCAACGGCAGCGTTTCTGGGACGGCTATGGCTGGCGATTCCGTAACGTGCGAGTCTGCGGCTGATGCCGTTCATCTTCCTGAACGGATCCGGTTCCTGAACGGATACGGCGTTTTCCGAAACAACGTGTTTTCATATGCGTAGCTGGCCTTGGCCCGAAAAAACCTTTTTTCGGGCCAATAGCCGTCGAACGTTTACTTGGGATTGACGGTTGTCCGCTTTTTTATTCAGCGAGACGGTCATTTTCGAATACGGCGTGTGAGTCACCTTAAACCCTGCGCCACCCAAGGCGCATCTTCAGGAGCCCAATACATGAAGAAGTCGTTTGTCGCCTTCGTCGCGGTTGCCGCGATCGCAACCTCGCTCGCTGCGACGCCCGCGAGCGCGCAGCGCTACCTCGGCGCCGCCATTGCCGGCGGATTGATAGGTGGGGCCATCGTCGGTGGAGCCATCGCGGCCAGCCCGCCCCCGCCGCCGCCCTATGCTTATGGTGCTTATGGCGGTCCGGCGTATGTGGAAGGTCCGGGCTGCCGTTTCGTTCGCGAGCGCTTCTGGGATGGTTACGAGTGGCGCTTCCGCCGCGTCGAGGTCTGCAATTGATCTGACCGGAACAGCGTCAACTCGCCACGCTTCGATCTTTCAACCCGGCCAATGCTTCGGCCGGGTTTTTTCCTTTTCAGCGCGCCGCGCTCATCGAACGCAGCACCGCTTCGCTCGGCCAGCAATCCACCTTGAGCCCGGCCGATTTCTGATACGCGCCAAGGGCAGCACGCGTCTGCATCCCCGCCTTGCCGTCGAGCTTGTCGGCATAGAGACCGAGGCGCGTGAGTTGACGCTGCATGGCCTCGACATCGGTGGTACGCAATTGGGTCGATGCCGACCACGGCGTCGCGAAAGGTTGCGGGCTGATCATGCGATCGCTGAGATGCCCGACGAACAGCACGTACAAATCCGAAAAGTTATATTCCTTGATCACGAAGTAATTCTTTGTGGCCAGAAACGCCGGGCCATAAATGCCCTCCGGCTGCAGCAATGATGCGGGCTGGGCCTGCTCGGCGGCGCTGAGTTGCTGTCCGCGCACCGGCACGAACCCGGCGCGCAGCCATTCGCCGATCGGCCTGGTGACCTCGGGCACCCCCTGAGTGCAATCGGCGTTCGCCGGCGCCTTGACCTCATAGGCCCAGCGCACGCCGGGCTGCCATCCCTTGTTGACGAGTTGCTGGGCCGCGGAGGCGAGCGCATCCGGCACCGAATGCCAGATGTCGCGGCGGCCGTCGCCGTCGAAATCGACGCCGTGCTTGTAGAATTCCGACGGCAGGAATTGCGTCAGGCCGGTGGCGCCGGCCCAGGACGAGCGCATGTCCTTGCGCACCACCTCGCCGTCGCCGATGATCTTCAGCGCCAGGATGAACTCGGTGCGGTACGTATCCTTGCGCCGGCCGACATAGGCCTGCGTTGCCAGCACGCGGACCGCATCGTAGGGCAGCGTGTAGCGGCCGTAATCGGTTTCGCGGCCCCAGATCGCCAGCATGATGGTGCCGGGAACGCCGAAGCGCGCTTCGATCGCCGCAAGCGGCGTGCGATATTTCGCCATCAGCCGCTGCCCCTCCGCCGCCAGCGCCGCGATGCTCGCTTCCTTCACATAATCGGCCGGCACCTGCACGAACTCGGCCTGCGACGGGGCTCCGGTCGCCGGACGTCCGGGCAATATCAGATCGGGCAATTTGTAATCCGGCTCGAGGCCGCGGGTCTCGGCATCGAAGGTCGCACGCGACACGCCAGCCGCCTGCGCTTCCGGCCACAACGAGGCGATGAACTGCGTAAAGCCGGCGTCGGCGGCAGAAGCGGGTGCAAGGCTTGCCATGATCGCCAGCATTGCAGCGGCAACCGGCAGGCGGTCCAAAAACTTCACAAAGCCGACGTGTCGCATGGGTCCCTACCGCTCGCGAACGCCGGGGGCGCCGCAGTACCTACTTCACAGCCACAATGAAAATCCGCGGAAACCGCAGCAGCACCTTGCCGTCCGCCTGTGGCAAATAGCTGGCCGCGATGCGCGCGGTGTATTCGGCGAGATATTGCTTGCGTTCCGGTGGCTCCAGCTGATCGACGAACGGCCGCAGACCGGTTCCCTTGACCCATTCCACGATGGCGGCGGCGTCCTCGAGCACATGATTGTAGATCGTATGCCAAATCTCCAGCCTGCTGCAGAGCGGCCCCAGCCCGTCATAATAACCGCCGGGCTTCGGGAGACCGTCGCGCACCCGTGCGCTCTCCGCCAGCTTTTCGCGCCACGGCCCAAGGTGCGCGACCTCACGCATCAGCACATGGGTAGGTTCATCGAGATTGTCGGGCATTTGCACCGCAAGGACGCCGCCCGGCGGCAGCGCAGCGAGAAGCCGCTGCAATTGCCTGAGATGGCCAGGCACCCATTGGAATATCGCGTTGGCAAACAGAACGTCGGCGTTTTCGGGCGGCACCCAGTGCGCGATATTGGCCTCAATGAAACTGTGTCCCGGCAACCGTTCGCGTGCCTGCCGCAGCATGTCGGCCGACGTATCGATGCCGGTGACCGCCGCTTGCGGCCAACGCTTGACCAGCAGCTCCGTGGAATTTCCTGGGCCGCACCCGATATCGACCACTCTGCGCGCGTCGGCAATCCGGATTTGCGCCAGCAGATCCCGCGCCGGCCGGGTCCGCTCGTCCTCGAATTTGAGATACTGCTCCGCGCTCCAGTCCGCCATCGTGGCTACCGTGTCAGCTTCTTGTACTTCATCCGATGCGGGATGATGGCATCCTGGCCGAGCCGCCGCATCTTGTCCTTTTCATAATCCTGGAAATTGCCCTCGAACCACTCGACATGGCTGTCGCCTTCGAAGGCCAATATATGGGTGGCGATGCGATCGAGGAACCAGCGGTCATGGCTGATGATCACAGCGCAGCCGGCGAAATCCTCCAGCGCCTCTTCCAGCGCCCGCAGCGTGTCGATGTCGAGATCGTTGGTGGGCTCGTCGAGCAACAGCACGTTGGCGCCGGACTTGAGCATCTTGGCCAGATGAACGCGGTTGCGTTCGCCGCCCGACAGCGAGCCGACCTTCTTCTGCTGATCGGCCCCCTTGAAATTGAACGACGAGCAATAGCCGCGCGAATTGACCTCACGCTTGCCGAGCAGGATCAGTTCGTTGCCGCCGGAAATTTCCTCCCACACGGTTTTCTTGCCGTCGAGGCTGTCGCGCGACTGGTCGACGTAGCCGAGGTGCACACTTTCACCGATGGTGATAGTGCCCTTGTCCGGCGCCTCCTGCTTGGTGATCATCCGGAACAGCGTGGTCTTGCCGGCGCCGTTGGGACCGATCACGCCGACAATGCCGCCGGGCGGCAATTTGAAGGTGAGGTCTTCGATCAGCATGCGATCGCCGAAGCCTTTGCTCAGGCCCTCGAAATCGACCACGTTCTGGCCAAGGCGCTCGGCCACCGGAATCGTGATCTGCGCGGTCTGGGTCTGCTTCTCGCCGGCCTGCTTCAAGAGCTCCTCATAGCGCTGATAGCGCGCCTTGGATTTGGCCTGGCGCGCCTTGGGCGAAGCCGCGATCCATTCCTTCTCGCGCTCCAGCGTGCGCTGATGCGCGGCATCCTCGCGGCCTTCCTGCGCGAGGCGCTTCTGCTTTTGCGACAGCCAGGCGGTGTAGTTGCCTTCGTAGGGAATGCCCTTGCCGCGATCGAGTTCGAGAATCCATCCCGTCACATTGTCGAGGAAATAGCGGTCATGGGTGACGATCAGGATCGCGCCAGGATAGTTGCGCAGATGGCCTTCCAGCCATGACACCGACTCGGCATCGAGATGGTTGGTCGGCTCGTCCAGCAACAACAGGTCCGGCTGGTCGAGCAGCAGCCGGCACAACGCGACACGGCGGCGCTCGCCGCCGGAGAGCTTGGTCACGTCGGCATCGTCGGGCGGGCAGCGCAGCGCGTCCATCGCCTGATCGACCTTGCTGTCGAGATCCCAGAGGCCCGCGGCCTCGATCTGGTCCTGCAATTTGGTCATCTCGTCGGCGGTTTCGTCGGAATAGTTGACCGCCAGGTCGTTGTAGCGATCG
>JAJYAH010000528.1 GCA_021779635.1 Pseudomonadota bacterium
CTATTATTCGAGCCTCCCGCGTAGGACGCTAGATTACCCAACGATGCCCACGAATAGCCGGGAAGATAGTCCCGGCCGGCGCGCGCCACGATCACCTGTGAGCCGTTGATATACGCCAGCGATCCCGCTTTCGTGGCGATAGGACTGAACGAAACCGGATTCGTATCGGTGGGGATCGCCGCTATCGCAGACCAGGAAACGCCGTCAAACCAAGCAAGTTTGCCTAGTGTCGGATTGCTCCCAACCAGGTGCTTGCCGTCGGCCGTCTGCTGTAGGGCCGCCCCCATGCTCGGCCCCTGCTGCAATGGAAAAGGCGGCGGCGGTTCCGAATTCCACCCGACCGAGATTATCTGGCGCGCCATCAGAATGTTGCCCTCACCTGCCGTTTCATCGTCGTCTGAACTCCCGCGATCGAAATCGACGGAGCACTAGCATACCACCATTGCACCTCGCCGCGTGCCACCCTTTCAATCTGTGCGCCGCTCAGTCTGGCGCCGCGACACGCAAGCTTGACCACCTCGCCGCCCCGAAACATCGCATAGAGCTTTTTCCCCGCGATCGCCACACGATCCGCTTCCGCTTCTACCTTCCACTGACCAATCGACGGTCCGATCGGCCGATCAAGATCGCGGCAGATCAACGCATCCGTGTCACAGTAGATAGGCCGCTCGGCCGCGTGCATCGCAAGCATTAACTCCGCCCTCGCCGCCCCCGTGATGCTGGCAGCCGTCGCAACGTTGCCGATACTCCGCCGCCGCTCAGCCGGTTCCGCAGGCTTGGCCCAGAATGTCACGCGATCGCCCGCGAAACGTGGCTCGAAACCATCTTCGTTCGGAGCTTCGCCATTCGGCAGCACGAGCCAACGCAAAATCCCATCAGGGTTCAACGCGAACCGGCCGTAAGCTCGATTCATCACATCCTTGTAAAATGTCGAAAGCGCAACATCCCCGGCCCGCGCGGCTTCCTGCCGCAACCCGGAAAAATGGTGAACGAATTGATCAAACACACGCCGAACTGGAAAAACGATCGCCTGCATTACCTGATGCACGTTGACCAGACCCAGCCGCATCGCGGTCCTAAGCTCGTGACCTGTGACGCGATAGACTCGCCGATCGTGCGGGAAAACAAGCCGGCCATCGTCGGATCGCCACGGGAAGCATCCCTGCGCCGTTGCCTCTATCATTGCGAAATCCGACTCTTCAAGAGTCCGCGCCGGCATCGAAACCCGGCCGGTCGGATGTTCATATTTAACCATCACGGACGGAAACATGGAATTGCAGTCGAAATAGCGGAACCCTTCCTCAATAACTCCCGGCTCTAAAACTTGCACTCTCCCCCCGATATAGTAGGGCCGCAGGGCCGCATCCTGTTCAAGCGATAACGTCTGCAACGTCACAGCAGAGTCACGACGTTCCGATCGTTCGATCGATCGGCGAAGCTCGGATATGCTCGCACTCGTCATCGTAAGCTTGCGGCCAAACAACGCATGAAATCTCGCCACCGCGTCAAAGAGTCCCCGGCAGTGCGCTTCGAGATATGAAACGATCGACCGGCGGTGCTGATTCCGCACACCGGGACGCATCCGCGAAAGATCGAAATCAAGCGGTCCCATGATCTCGTCCAGAGGCCTAGGTAAAATCAGCATAGAATCACGCAGCGTCGCCTTACCTATCCTTGCCTCGGCGATCCGCCCGTTAATCACCATGACCTCAGCCGACAAATGCTCTAGTAGGAAAAGAAAATCGAACTGCCCGCCCCCATGCGCGTAAACGATCGCGTGCTCATCGGCGATGCGATCGACAAGAGATCGCACGCAGTTTTCCGAGTCCCATCTGTGTTCGAACGTAGCGCCATCGAAAAGACCCCAGACGAAGGGAGCAACCGGAGCGCCGCCGCGAACATACGGATCAGTCTCGAAATCCAGAACCATGATCCGACGCGCGCGGGACCGGCCGCTCATCCCTTATGGCTCCGTCCGCCACCGCCCCGCTTGCGCTCCCGCGCACGAACTCTCGCACGCTGGCGCCGCGCATGACGAAGATCGCGGGAAAGCGCAGCCTTCTTTTCCGCCTGGTCCAAAATGAAATTTCTCGCCTGATCGTGACTGAAATCAACGATGCCGATCCGCAAAGGTTTTTGCTTTTCGCGCGACCGATATTCCATAACTTTCGCGAGGAAACGCTCGCGATCAAGCGGCCCGAAAAGCTCGGAAAAGTTGCCGTAGACTTCAATTGAAACATATTGGGGCGGAACCAAATCATCAAAGATATCGCTGGCCCAAGCTTCCACCTCGGCCCGACTGCGTTTCATGCTGATCGATCGCAACCGCCGCCGGCCCTGGCGCGTTCCCTGCTCTACCTTGCCGGAAATCCGGCCGACCGAAACATCAGGTGCCACCATGACGCGCCGGCCCTGCGTCGCGAATCCTTCTTCGCGTAATTGAGCCGCCACCTTACGCGTAACCTTTTTCGCCAAGGCGCGGCCGGTTAGAACGTCGTGAAATTTATTGAGTGCGCGGCCGATTGACGAAGATGCTTTTTTGAGTCGCCGAACGTCAACGGACTTCGGGACGAGATCGAGTCTTTTGAGCTTGGCCACGTCCCGGCGGTATTGCCTTGCAAGAATCTGGTAATCCGTTTCAAGCGATCGACGCTGGCGCGCCAGATCGCGGATTTGCTCATCCAGATCGCCCGCTGCGGCCTCGTACCGCGCACGAATGTCAGCGATCTCCTCGCCGTAGCGTCGCCGTAGGGCGCGCTCGAATCCCGCATCCCTACGGCGTGCCACGATGCCGCGCCTAGCTCAGAATCTCTCCGGTTTCGGGATCGACATCATCCGGACCCGGTGCCGGCGATCCGCTATTCGCCCGATCGTGCGACAACGCCGGCAGGTTCGGTGCTGTGATCCCCGACTCAATAACAAGTTGCATGAGCGGATCGTCGGCCGTCGTGGGCCTCAGATCGCGCACAACGTAGGTGTATTCAGTCGCGGTTTTCCGGCCAGTCACAGAATCAGGCTCAGCCCAGATTTCATAGGCGAATTTCACGACTTGGCCCTGATTCCGACCCAGATTAATCGCGCTTTTCAGCATCGCTTCCACAGAACCCGGAAGATAGACGCCAGCGGTGCGCACCGCCTCGCCGCCGTGCGGGATCACGAGGAACTGGCCGAGAAAACGGGTTGACTTCCGCGCAGGGTCCTTCACGTTCGGATGTTCCTCGTAGTCGAATGTCACGCCAGCAATCCGGCCGCAGTAGAGCGCCTGATCACTCTTGCGAGCCTCCTTGCCGGCGCCAGGACGGAGATTCCCCGGACCGTAAAAGCGTTCGATCTTGACGCCAGACGGAACCGGAGTTTCCGCCCGATTATCGGCCGCGTCGTGCTTCGCCTTGGCTTGTGCCATGTCAGCTTTCCCTGGGACTGATTTTGCGGTCGGGCGCATCCCTTACGGCCCCGACCTCCCCCGGCAATACCAATTGCCGGGATTGCCAATTCCGATCGCTCGCGCGATCCGCCACAGCATGCTTCCCGGCTGACCGTCCCTCATGCTGCGCGCCAGGGCGGCCCTGAGTGTCCAAGAGCCCGTAATGGGCCAGCGTCACCACCCCGGCCTTCCCTGGCGCCGGTGCCTTCCTAGCTCGATTCCATGGCACGGCTCGACTTCTCCCCTTTCGATGCGTCCATCATCGCCTGCGCGTCACGACGGATATAGGCGATGCCCCGCCGCATCGCGTCCAGATCGGCCCAGTGCGGCCGGCAATTGGCGCTGGCGTAGAGCGCAAGCTCCGCCACCATCAGGATATCCGCAGTAGAGGCCCTAGCCGCTCGGTTAGGATGCGTTGGCATCGACGGCACCTCCCGGCGCAGCGAGATACCAGGATGCGTTGTCGCCATCGTTTAAAACCAGATCGATCGACTGGCGGATCAGCAGGAGATCATCGCGCGTAAGATGCGCCTGCGCGAACTTTCTCGCGCCGCCGCCGCCGGGATACGCCATCGCGCACACAAAAAAACTATCCTCGCCGAATTTACGTGTGACCACAACCGAGTCGGTCCCGTCCGCCAGAGTCCCAAGACGATGCGTGCTAAGCGTGGTCGCGAAAAGATACTTATCCAACCGGATAACGTCGTAGCTTCGTGCCATTTTCAGACTCCCTGCCTGTCAGTCCACCGCGCGGCACCAATGCGCCGAGCCGAGACGATTTCATTTCCGGCATCTTCAAAGATCACGATTTCATGATCGACGAAGCCGGCGCCGAACTCGCGCGCCGCCGCGCGCTTGGCGTCAGTCAGCGATCCCAAGATCAGGAGGCTCCGGTGCGCAGCAAGCGAGTGATGCCGGACGGTGGCGCGATAGACGCGAATCTTTTCCATAGTGTCGTCTCCGGCCGCAATAAATTTGACGCCCATAGGTCAGACCTCATCTTTCAAACGAGCGACGATGCCGCAGAGCAGCACGCCCCTTTCTTGCACAGCCTCGATCGCGTCGCGATCTTGCCCATTATCGATCATGATCGGAGGATTCGCGCCGTCGATCCGATAGACGAGATAGCCGCGGGCAACGCTCGACACAGACCAAGTAGAAACCTCCTCGAAATACATAGGGCCATCCCAGCTATCGATTAGCTCAGGGACCGATTCTGCGATTGTTGCAATATCAAATCCCTCCTCCGCCTCAGTCTCGGCCCAGATAAACCCGGAATAAGCCTCGATAAACGCGAGTCTCATTAGAACCCCCTGTCCATGAGGTAAGAGATCGTGATGAGAGCAGCCGGAAAACCGTATGCGATCAGGATCGGGCCGAGCATGGCGAAATGCGCGAGCATGTGTCAGCCCTCCTTTCCAGCGAAGGAAAACAAGCCTTCGAGCGTCGTGGAGTAATCACACACAAGCTCATCAGCCGAATTGCCCCAGACAAGCAAGACAGAACCCTCACGCCTCCCCGTCAAAGGATCATGAATCGCAAGCGTGTCAGCCTCCGCACTGCCAAGAGCGCTCACAATCTCAAGGTGCTTTGCAGAACGCTTCACGGGATAGGCTTCACCATCGAAAACGCTGATGACAAAGCCGGCCAAAAGAATCTCTGCGACAATCCGGTTGGCCAAGGCACTTTCCTCACGAGAGACATCCGCGATCTTGACATAGGCCATGGGAGAAAACCTCCGCCCCTGAAAGGCCCCGGGGCGCGGGCTATGAAGGGAGTATATGTCGGGGAACCACATAACGCAAGCGTGATGATATTCCTTTACTGTAGGACCAAAAGCCTATTCAGTAAAAATTAATCCTATACTTTATTGTGGCGCAGCAGCGTTTGCGAGTGTTTCACGTGAAACAATTGCCTCGGAAACGCCAGGGGCGACCGTGGCGAAAGGGAAAAAGTGCTGTCAACCCGCCATTTTCGCATACCGCCATGCGCTAAAAAAGCATAGCTCCACCCATCGACACACCACAGGGATCGTGCTGGTGGAGAGGGGTGCGGGGCCCTACT
>JAJYAH010000529.1 GCA_021779635.1 Pseudomonadota bacterium
GAGCCTGTCGTTACAGAACAGACGCCGGAGGAACTAATGGCGAGCCGTGACGGAACGGCGAGACATGTCTCGAGGGTTGAGTTGCCAGAGGAAGAAATTCGCACCCTGGTTCATAGAAATCTCGATGAACATTATCGCCAGCAACTGGACGAGCCGATTCCGATGCTTGGGAATGTGTCTCCGCGTTCGGCCATCAAAACCGCTTCGGGCAGGAAGAAGGTCGTCGATTGGCTAAAAACACTGGAAAACCACATGGCGCGCGTTCCGGCGGGCGATGCGATGGCAGGCTATGACACCAAGTGGCTTTGGGAAGAGTTGGGTCTAATGGGGGAACGGCGCTGAGCGAGGCATCAGAGGCGTCGACCTTGATCGTCGCAATTCCAGTGACGGGCGGCGGTCGACCCCACCGGGACGCCCGGTTCGTGGCGCCTTCGGCTCTTATCGGCGGTGAGCGGACCGCTGCCGATGTCCAGCAAGGGAACAGTTGGGCGGAAAGCGGGAATAAAGCAAAGGGTGGGAACAGGCAGGTTAGCGGTCGATCACGATCAGGGCATGACGGCGACCCACGTGATCAAAGAACGAGGTTAGAGAATGGATTCCGGCGGCCGCAGGCGATCCCTGGACTCTTCTGGGATCTCGATCATCGTCGCCTCGGTCAGCAGGAGGGTCCCTGCGACGGAAACGGCGTTTTCGAGGGCGACGTGGGCGACTTTGGCGGTGTCGATTATGCCCGCCTCGATCAGATTGACATATTGTTTGCGGGCTGCGTCGAAAACTTCCTCGCTATCGCCCGCCGGCCACCACGACGCCGCCGTCGGCGACGGAATTTTCCGCGATCTGCCGCGCGGGTATTCGATGGTGATCAATTCAGTGAGGAGATCGATATGAAATGGTCCGATTCGGCGGCGTTGATGATTCAGGTCAAGGACTATTCGGCGAGATGCGAGAAACTTAAACGACAGCCGGCGACCGAGCGGAGCGATCCGTTTGAGGCAGGCCGACTGTCCTTGGGGATGGATCATGGTCAAGGCCGGCAGCAAGAGCGAACCGCAATATTCGTCGCCCGATGAACGCCGTTCCAAGGGCAAGGCGCTGCGCGACGCGGCGCCCCGCAGCGCGCATGCGGGATGGAAGCCGCACAAGAATCGACGCGATCCCGCCGAACTGCTGAAGGAGTCGAACGAGGGCAGGCTGCCGCAGCTTGTCCCGATCCGCTTCGGGAGAATGATGCAGTCGCCGTTTGCATTCTATCGCGGCTCAGCCGTCGTGATGGCCGCCGATCTGGCCACGACTCCGGTTTCCGGCATCCAGGTGCAGGCCTGCGGCGATGCGCATCTCTCGAATTTCGGCGGCTTTGCTACGCCGGAGCGGCGGGTGATCTTCGACATCAACGATTTCGATGAGACATTGCCCGGCCCGTGGGAATGGGACGTTAAACGCCTTGCCGCGAGCTTCGTCCTCGCGGGGCGCCATATTCGATTGTCCGAGAGCGACTCGGCCCGCGCCGTCATGGAGGCGCTGCGTTCCTACCGCGAACACATGGCGGATTACGCGCAAATGCGTGCGCTCGACGTGTGGTACGACACGATCGACATCGACCGCTTTCTGGCCGAAGCGGAAACAGCGTCTGAGCAAACTCGCGCACGAGCCGAAGAACGTCTGAAAAGTTTGCGCGAGAAGAATACCCCGGAGTTCTTGTTTCCAAAGTTCGTCCAGCACCGAGGCGCGGCACCAGTGATCATCGACGATCCACCGCTGATTTTTCACCCGACCAAGGAAATGGCGCCTGGAGTGGAGTCGCATTATGCGCAAGGTTTGGCGACCTATCGTGAATCGCTGCCTGAGCATATCCGCGTTCTATTCGACCGTTATCGCTTCTGTGATCTGGCGGTAAAGGTTGTCGGTGTCGGCAGCGTTGGCACCCGCTGTACAATCGCGCTTTTCATGGCTTCGGATGACGATCCTATCTTTCTTCAGATCAAGGAAGCGGGGGCGTCGGTGTTGGAGCCCTACGCAGGTCAAAGCCGGCACTCGAACCACGGTCAGCGCGTCGTCGTTGGCCAACGTTTGATGCAATCGGCAAGCGATCTTTTCCTCGGCTGGGGAACGGGCGCAAACGGGCGGGATTTTTACGTCCGCCAGCTTCGCGACATGAAAATCAGCGTGATCATTGAGGATTTCGACGCCGCCGACCTGCGGGCTTACGGTCGTGTATGTGGATGGGCGCTGGCGCGCGCGCATGCCCGTTCGGGGGATCCTGCGATGATTGCCGGCTATCTAGGTTCAAGCGACGCCTTTGACGTCGCTGTCGGCGAGTTCGCGAGTGAATATGCGGACCAGGCGCAGCACGACTACCGAATGTTCATCAGGGCGATCCGTGAAGGGCGGATTGTGGCGACCCCAGAGTGAGCCAGGACACGTAGTTAGTCGGAGCGTGATTGCTGCGTGAAACGGTCAGTTTCCGCCGGCCGTGAAGGCCCCTTGGGCGATCAGGCCCGAGATGGCGTTGAGCATGAGTTGCAAACCGACGGCCACCTGGATGACGCCGAGAACGACGCCCAGGAGTTGCAGCAGCGGACCGAGCCAGCGCACAATTACGTGAGCTGCGAGCATCGCAAGCCAATCGATGAACAAGATGAAATAGACGGCCCCGGCCACTATCAGGCTGATCTCCGGGGTGTGGGCGAGCGTGACCAGAATCGTGACGGCAGCAATTCCGTATGGTGTGACGATCGTCGGGAAAGCAAGGGGGGAAAAGGCAAGCGCCAGAGTCGGCGGCTCGTTGCGCTCGAAAGGGCGGGACGTGGCGTATTGTTGCATGACCGCCTGCAGCGCAACGAGGAACAGAATGAGGCCGGCGACGATCTGCAGCACGAGCACAGGAGTGGCGAAATTGTCGAGTATGCGCTTGCCGAGACCCGCGGCGATGGTGACCGCCCCGATCGAGAACAGGAAAGCGCGGGTAGCGAGCCGAAAGCGGAAGGCACCGTCGCAATCCTTGGTTAGGGCTACAAAGGGACCGAGGAGCTTGATCGGCCCAAGCATGAGGAAAAGAAGGGCGAAGATCATTCCCCAGGTCACCGGCCGTTTGGTCGCAAAAAGGCCGGCTGGGTCGGCGGCTACCGTTGACGGCAGGAGGAAGGCAGCGGTGATGGCAAAAAATCGCTTCATGCGGAAATCGTCACCGCGTCGTTGGATTTTTGTGCGTTCCATTTATTCGAAGCAGCCGGGTGAGCTGCTGCCGGTTTTGTGGACGCCGAGTTAAGCTATACCCACCGTCCGCTCGAACTCAACCGGGCTGAGATACCCGATGGTCGAGTGCCGGCGGACGGTGTTTTAGAAGCGCTCGATATAATCGAACAGGTCCGCCTTGGCCTCATCGCGCATCCGATAGGCTTTTCTGACGACGTGCTTGGCTTTCAACGACGAGACGGTCGCCAATTTGAGCGTGACGGGCTGCTTAGAGCCGGAAGCCGTCGGCGAGACGATGGCTGTTCTCCGCCCTTCAGCGACCTTGATGGACACACGATACCAGTTTCACCGCAGAGACGGGGTCAGCCAGGATTTCTCCTGGAGCGGTCCGAATTGGTTTTGGACATTGCAACTTTGATTGGAGGCACATTAAGCAGGCATGATGCTGTATGCCTGATATAAGAAAGAATAAATCGAAATATCCTTGCAGATAAAAGAACAACGTTATGACCTTGGCATTCCTCAATGAAGACAGCATAATTAGGCGCGGACATCAATTAAGGATATCATGATGCCGTACCTGAAACAACTGAAAATTGTTCCGATCCCGCAACGTGACAGCGATCCGAAAATTGGTCGCCGCCAGCGGCTTATTGAGCAACTTACCGAACAGCTCGAAATGGCGCAGGCGGCCTTGAAAGGCGAACACTATTCGAAGACCTACCAGAAGTGGGTCAAGAAAGAGAACGGGGAACGTGTCCTCGTCAATCAGCCCAAACGGCTGCGGACGTGGTGGCAGGAAGACGCTGCTGGCAACTGTGCGATTATCGTGCGCTTCGGCAATCGCCCGATGGAGCTGGAAAAGGGTAAGGCCGCGATTGATGTCGGACCGAAGAGCAAATTGCCTGAGGTCATCAGCGTTCTTATTTCGGCGGTTAATGCCGGCGAGCTCGATGAATTGCTGGCTCAAAAATCTCGGAAGATCGCGCTCGAAAAGTAACGTAACCAAAATTTGATGCGTGGTTTTGATGATCCTGGATGACCTGAAAATCAGCGTCCAGGATCCCTTTTTGAGCGTTTTTGGGTGCGAAATATGACGTTTTTTGCAGAGAATTTGCAGAGAGTCCGTTTGAGTCGGATAGGCCAAGAAAAATATTTATATATTCGAATGCATTATGTTGGTATATTCTATGGAAAGCGTGAACGACACTATGCGTTGACATCGTAGGGGTCACAGGTTCGATCCCTGTCGCGCCCACCATTTCGAAAGCCCCGGATTTGCTGAAAAATCAGCGTCCGGGGCTTTCGCTTGTTTGGGGTCATTGCTAGTCAGGTCAGCAATAGGTCACTAGCGACGTGGTTTTCGGGGAAACGCCTGGTAGATTTGGCATCGGAGCACCCAGGCGATTTTTCGTGATCGAGGACGCTGCCTCGCCGCATTCGGCTATGTCTCGTCCGACCTCTCGCCCCTCGCCACGATCCGCGTCGCAACATGCGGTGGCGTCTCCGTTGGGCGGAAGGCGGCAATACACCGAATGCGCGATTTGAGATGCAAAACGGTCGACCCGCCTCGGGGATCGTTGCGCGGCGACCAGAATGACGCCGATCCGGGAATTATCACTTGTTCCGACCCGGATTGTTATTTTTCAATAAGTTTATTTGTCAGCTCAAGTTGCCTTTCGAGTGCACGACGAAAATTTGGATCGAGTTTCAGCTGCAGTGCTACAGGTAAGCTTTTGGACTGGATCTCAAGAGACAATGGCCCGTTCGTTCTCTGATAAGCACGCTCAATACCCTCTATATCGAGCTTTGAGAGCGTATAATTTTCATGAAACCAGCACTTGCTTTTCTTGCCACTTTTTAAAAAATGGTAATCGCTGGCATAAATCATGATCGAATTCTTATCTAATATCGACCAATCGTATGCGCTGCTATTAGCAGTCAGTTCCTTCAGATTTTGGTCGACCATGGGTTGATCCCAATTAAAGGTTTGCTTATAAAAGGCGTATACCTTCTTCCAATCGTATTCGTTATTGCATCCGCCCGCTGGGCTTTGGTGTTCGTGATGCAGCCCAAGCGCGTGACCCCATTCATGCAACACAATCCCAGTAAATTCAGGCTCCGAAGGCGGATGCTTATCAAAACTTTGGAAGTTCATAGAGTCTGTTTGAGAATGGTTGCGTTTGAGGCGGGGGCGTGATTCACGCTGGGGATGTGGACTCCAGCGAATCGTGGCCGGATGGCCTCCATTGAGAAGAAAACCAAGCGGTATCCGACCGACCTGACGGACGA
>JAJYAH010000530.1 GCA_021779635.1 Pseudomonadota bacterium
AAGTGCTCGTCCACAAAATTGAGTATGAGGAGAGCAACCACTGCGGCCATTGCAACTCTCATGACCGTATTATGACGGCTATAATTTAATCATTTCTTAATCGGCGCCGACAAACTCCCAGACTAACCGGCGGCGTGCTAGAGTCGTGGACGCGCAAAACGTGGGGAACGGCCCCGAGCTTGTCTTGCGCTTGCCTGCCATCCGCGTCGCCTTGAAAGCCTCCACAGGGTTTGGTTCGGTCCAAGGGGTTCTCAGCGAACAGCCGCTCTCGTGTCGGCCGGGACGGCTTTGATGTCGCTGAGGTGGGACGCCGCTCTGGGTAACCCGGACGGCGTTTGCACATACGACAGTATGGCGCATGTCGCCTCAACCGAATCGACCTGGGGCCGGCGATAAGGCCGGGAGAGAAATCTCCGCGCCGGTTACGAAACAGCGGCGCCGCAACCGATTTGCAGACTCAACGCAGACACGCGGATTTCTGAGGATCTTCGGCGTTTGGGCTAAGTGGTTGATTTGGCTGGCTCCCCGGGCTGGATTCGAACCAGCGACCATTCGATTAACAGTCGAATCTTGACGTCCGTCCTAACCCATTGATGCAGATTCATTTTCCCGTGTGGGCACAGATAACCTCTGATTTTTCAGGGATATTTGAGGAAACCCCTTGACGATTCGCGGACAGCGGCAGACATTGGCGGGACATTCGAGGCGCCCACACAGTGCCCACACGGGGGAATGTCGATGCAAGCGATCAGCGAAAAAATAGTCGAAGGCCTGCCGGTTCCGGAGGCTGGCAACAAGGTTCATTTTTTCAGCGGTGCAACCCTGCAGGGCAAGAAGGCGCCGGCCGGCTTTGGCGTCCGCGTCACTGCCGGCGGGACCAAGGCCTTCGTGCTGTTCCACCGTGTCGAAGGGAAGAAGTTTCTCGAGACGCTGGGGCGCTGGGACGCCAACCAGGGCGGCGGCACCCTCACGGTGCGGGACGCGATCGTAAGGGCCGATAGGATCGCCAAGGACCTGCGGAACGGCCGCCGCGAAGATCCCCGACCGGAACGCACCCGCCGACTCCAGGACGGCGACAAGCCGGCAGAGGGCAACGTGTCCGGCTTGCTCGACACCTATATCGCCCGCTACCTCAAAGCCGGCAAACTCCGCAGCGCCGGCATGATCGAGGCCCAGCTTGAGCGGCTGGTGAAGCCGCGAATCGGCAAGATTGGCATTTATGAATTGAAGCGGTCGCATATCTCGCGAATGCTCGACGAGATCGATGACGAAAACGGCCCGCGCATGGCTGATCTGGTGCTGGCCTATGTCCGCAAGGCCTTCAATTGGTACGAAGTGAACGGCCACGATGACGATTTTACCTCGCCGATTGTCCGCGGCATGGCCCGGCTCAAGCCGAGCGACCGGGAGCGGGAGCGCGTTCTTTCCGACGAAGAGATCAGGGACGTTTGGGCCGCACTCGACGCCATCACCGAGCCCGCCTGTTTCCCCGCTTATGTCAAAACGCTGTTGCTGACCGCCACGCGACGCAGCGAAGGCTCGGACCTGAGCACCGCCGAGATCGATGGCGAGATTTGGACGATCCCCGCTGCCCGCTACAAGACGAAGCTGGATCACGTCATTCCGCTTTCGACACTGGCGCGCGGATTGATTGCGAGCGCAGCGCCGGCAAAGCCGAGCAAGAACGCGCATTTCGTTTTCTCGACCACCGGCGGCACAAAATCGTTCAGGGGATTTTCGAAGACTAAGCGCGAACTCGACAAGGCGATAGCCTATATCCGCGCGAGCGACGAAAGGCCTCCGATGGAAGCGTGGACGCTGCACGATCTGCGGCGCACCGCACGAACGTTGCTCGCCAGGGCAGGAGTAAGGGACGACATTGCCGAGCGCTGCTTGGGCCACGTCATCAAGGGCGTGGAGAAGATCTACAACCGTTATGCGTATCTCGACGAGAAGCGCGCCGCATTCGAAGCGCTCGCCGCGCTCGTTTCGAGAATTCTAAATCCTGCTGCAAACATTGAGGAACTTGCATCGCGGCGTGTAGCTGAGGGTTAGACAAATGGCCCCGCCAAAATTTCCAAACGAGCCGCCGAGCGAACCTCCATACTTGAACGCAACCGCATCATGGTATACTGGCGACGCGTGGTTTTTGTTCGCAAACATGATCGAGAGCTGCGTCTATCCGACCGCAAAATTCATTTTTGAACAATGCATTAAGGAAGGTGCCGACATCATCGCAAAACGCGAGAAATCGAGAAACAAACGGGCGGCACGCGCGAACGCACCCTACCTCGAATTGCCATCGATCGCCCAGATTGACGCAATGAGCCGCGACCAGATTTGCAGATGGTACGAGAGATTTGCAAGAATTGACCAGGCGTACGATGAAAGAGCAGCCCGTCTTCTCGCCCGCTATATTTCGTTCCGCGGACCCGCGAAGGGATTTAAACGGAACGTTCCCCCCATCAAGCCCAAAGGCGCGCGCCGGCGCGGCGCGCCGAGGGCCGCCGAACTACCCGCGATGTTCGAGGCGTTGAAGATGAAGCACCCCACGTTCAGCAAGGCGGACATGGCCGAAGCTGTCTTCAAACAGCATGGCTCGATCTACGGCAAGAGCGCCGAGGCCGTCGAGCGCGCTGAACGCAACCAGCGAAAGAAAAACCGGAAAGTTTAGGCGAAAGTTTTAGGACCGCCTAAACCTTCCTTCCGACGCACGGCGCACCCGCTCATTGTTGGCAGACATTCAACGCCAACGCGGAGCCGCCGCCGATGCAAACCGAGATATTGAAAGACTACATTTCCCGCGATCAGCTCGCCGAGCAAATCGGCAAGAGCGTGAAAACGCTTGTGCGCTGGGAGCTTGACGGACGCGGGCCGCCGGTCACGCGCATCGGCCGCGACGTTCTCTACTTCAAGCCCAGCGTTGAAAAGTGGTTGCGCTCGCAAGAGCAGCAGCCCGCCGCCGCGTAGAGCGAGAGGCGGAAAAGGGCAGCACCACCACAGGCTGCCCCTCATTCCGTCCTGTCATTCGCCGATCACCGCCCAGGAAATCAGCACCAATGTCATTACCAGAATCCGGTCAGATCTGTAAACCCGTGCGCGAGATACTTCCGACTCGTCGGGACAATCTTTCGCTTTCCCTCGAATGCGAGGGGCACAGCTACCGCGCCACCGCCGGCTGGTTTGCGGACGGTCGATTAGCCGAAATTTTTCTGCACGCGCCCGGCAAGCTGGGAACGCCGCTGCAGGCGAACGCCGACACCTCTGCAGTTTTGGTCAGCATTCTGCTGCAGTATGGCGTTGATCCCGAAGTTATCCGGCATTCGATTACCGGACCGATCGCGATTGCTCTTGATAAATTCATGGGTGAGACGCCATGAGCAAGCGCCCCACGCTCGATGAGCAGATCGTTACGCATCGCTCGTTCAAGGACCGAAGCCGGAAGAAAATACTTACTCACATATTGAAATCGTGGACGCCGCCGAACGGCACCACGCTTAATCTGTATGAGTTTCGCGTGTATTTCACCGACAGGGACGGCATCGACAAGCCAACGCAGGCCGGCATTACCGTGAGTGTCAATCGCCTCCGGGACATTCACGAGGGAATCACCAAGTCGCTCAAGAAGGCGCAAGAACTCGGGCTCCTCGACGACGACGAGGCCGGCTCATGAACATCGCTGTAACCCCCGCCGACTTCGACCCGGCGCCGATCGAGATTGATCCGCGGCTTTGCAGGATTTGCGGCCTGAAGATTGATCGACACGTCATGGTCGACGAAGGCGAAGGGCCGGAATTCTTTTGCGCCGAGAGCGACGAATGGCTGCATGAAAAGCTGCTGGCCTCGAAATCGCACCCCTCGAGCTCTGACCGGGTTTATGTCCGCGTTTATGTCCGCGGCTGGAATGCGGCGATCGATTTTGCGTTGGAGCAGATGCGGATTGCGTGCGACGAGCCGCCGCAATGGTTTGCCGAGAGCGTCAAGCCGCAATGTGACGACGCGCCTCCGATCGCGCCGGAGCCCACCAGGCGATATCGAACACCACAGGCGACGATCGACGCTTTCAAGTATCTCGCCCGGCAAGGTGACGCGGCGCGCCTCCGGGCATGGTTGGATCACCGCCGGCAAGACGCGCCTTACCTGCTTTCTCTCTTGGAGCGCGATCATGTCGCTTAAGCTTGCCGACATCCAGGCTTTGAAACGTGAATTTGTGCCGGCGGATGACATGCCGAGCGATGACGTGCCGATGCCGGATACAATCCCGCCGAGCGCGGACAGCGAGCCGATTATCGAGCCCATGATCACCACCGGCACGCCAGCCGCAAAGCCGCGCCAGGCCGCACCGCCGCCGGATATCCTGCCATTCGAAACTTTCGACGCCTCGCAATGGGAAGGCGTGCCGATCGAACCCCGGCGCTGGATCGCACATAACCGGATTCCGGTTGGCGAACCCGGGATCATGAGCGGCGACGGCGGCACCGGAAAGACCAAACTTGCGCTGCAACTCGCGGTCACAATCGCGGCCGGCCTGCAGGATTGGGTTGGCGCCGTGGTCGACGCCCAGGGCCCGGTCATAGTATTTTCGGCCGAAGAAAAATTGAAAGAGATGCACCGCCGCGTTCTCGACGTCACCGAGCACCGCGGGCTTTCGTTCAAGGATCTTCGCGGCGGTCTGCATTTCATTTGCGACCAGGACAACACGGTTTTGGGCGCGTGCGACCGCAACGGCATTGTGCAGCCCACTATGCCACTCTTGCGCCTCGAAAAGACCGTGGCGGCAATCCGGCCGGCGCTTGTCATCGTCGAGAACGCGGCAGACGTCTACAGCGGCAACGAAAGCGACCGTCCCAACGTCACCCGATTTGTCCGCGGTATTTTGGGCCGCCTTACCGTGCCCTGCGAATCCACCATCATGTTGATCCAGCATCCGAGCGTATCGGGCTTGGCCGACGGCACCGGGCGCGCTGGCTCGACGGGATGGAATAATTCCGGCCGATGGCGCTGCAACTTTACCAAAATCACCGCCGACGGCGAACAGCTGCGTCAGCTGGAAATCATCAAGAATAATTATGGCCCCGACGGCGAGAAAACCCAATTGCGATGGCACCGCGGCGTTTTCGTGCCAGACGCGCCGGGATCCAGCCTCGAGCGCGCAGCCGCCCAGCGCGACATCGACGAGCTATTCCTGAGACTGCTCGAGCAGCGCAACGCGCAGGGCCGATGGATAACGACGAGCAAGGCCACGGGCTATGCGCCGAAGGAACTGGCGATGATGCCAGGGGCCCAAGGTGTCACCGCGGCTGCACTCGCCAGCGCGATGGAGCGCCTGTTGAGCGAGCCTCGACGGATCATCACCGAGACCTATGGGCCACCTTCAAAGCTTCGCCAGCGGCTCGTTATCGTGTCTGCCAACCGCCTTCCAACTACCCTACCAACCGCCGATTGAGCTTCCAACCACGGTGCCAACCGCTATGCCAACCGCC
>JAJYAH010000531.1 GCA_021779635.1 Pseudomonadota bacterium
GGCCATGTCCCCGGTCCGGATAATCCTAACGAGCCCGTAATCCCGGCTGACCTCTGAAGCAACAAAATTGGGAACCGCAGCCCTCTCGCTTTCGAATCCCTGACCCGTGCTAACCGCCCGGAACGAGCCGGTCGCGGAAGGATTCGTTTCGGCAGGAGCCCATTCGATGCTGATGACGAAGGAAGGACGACCGGCGATCCGGACGCTGCGCGGTTGGGCGATCAACGTGCTGCAGGAGGCAGGTGCGATCCACGAATGCGAGGAGCATGGCTGGGCGAAGGACCGGTCCGATCCGCACGCCCGCGAGCGCGCCGTCGATCTCGCCCGTCAGTATCCGCCGGCCGGCGTCTCGCCCGAGGAAGCCGTCGCGGAGATCCGCGACGTGCTGGATTCGATCGGCGATACATGCCCGAAATGTCCGGCCGATGGCTAGATGGCCCGGCACCGCGAGGCGGCGCCGGCGAAACGTCCGACTAGCGTCCGAGGCGCTTCTCGACGCGCTTGCGGCTGTTGCCGACCTTCTTGACGGCCTTCTTCACGGCCGCGGCCGACCGGCCCGACTTCTTCGCTTCGTATCGCACTTCGTACTTCTGACCGCCGGCCACGCGGGCCCGGTCCTGCTTGCGCCCGCGGGCCGTCTTCTTCTTCGCTGCCGCCATCGGCTCCTCCTTCGATGAACGATGGCGATGCAACGCGGCAAAGGATTCGACGGTTCCGGAACGATTCCATCTTTGCCACTTTGAATCACCGTTTTGCGTGGAGTTGGTGAGTGGCATTTCAGCGGCGAAAACCGGCGGCGATCGGCGTCAAGGCGCCGCTGCCCGGATTCGTCGAGCCGGCGCTGGCGACTTTGATCGACAAGGTGCCGTCCGGAGACCGCTGGATCCACGAAATCAAGTTCGAAGGATACCGCGTCCAGGCGCACCTCGCCAACGAAGCGGTCAAGATCTTCACCCGCCGCGGCTACGACTGGACCAATCGCTTCAAGAAGGTCGCGCACGACGCCTAGCGCATTAAAGCCAGTTCGGCCGTCATCGACGGCGAGATCGTCTTCCGGCCGCCGACGGCACCACCGATTTCTCGGTGCTGCAGAACGAGCTCAAGGGAAAGTCGAAGAGCATTGTCATGGTCGCGTTCGATCTGCTCTATCTGAACGGCCGGGACATCCGGAAGCTGCCGCTCTTCCGGCGGAAGTCCGAGCTCAGGAAGATCATTGCGGGCACCGACGTCCAGTTCAGCGAGAGCTTCGAGATCGAGGGCACTGAGATATTCGCCCATGCCTGCAAGCTTGGGCTCGAGGGGGTCGTCTCAAAGGTCCGCGACAGCGCGTATTCGAGTGGTCGGAGCAACAGCTGGGTCAAGAAGACCTGCGCGCAGCGAGAGACGTTAACGATCGCCGGCTTCGCCCTCGACGCAGGCAAATGGGACGGCATCTATCTCGGCCGGCGCAAGGGCGGCGACCTCGTCTACGCCGGACCATGGTTTCGACAAGGCGTCCGCCGCCGACCTGCAGAAGCGGCTGAAGCCGCTGATCCGAAAGACTCAGCCTTACGCGAAGCGGATCGCGCACAAGGGCATCTGGGTCGAGCCGAAACTGTTGGTCCAGATCGAGTACCGAGCTAAGTCCGCGGAGGGGAAAGTCCGGTACCCATTCTTCAAGGGCCTGCGGGAAGATCTGTGATGATAGCCGAGAATCGCGCGTCCGTTAAGCCGGCAGAAAGCGGGCCGTCCAGGACGGCCCGCTTTCCGTTGTCATAACGAGGAAGCTATTCGGTTCCGCGTTTTACCGAATCCTTCACGTCCCCTGCGGCATTGTGCAGATCACCCTTGGCCTTGTCTGCTTTGCCTTCCCCCTGAAGTTCCTTGTGATGGGTAATTTTGCCGGCGGCGTCCTTGATGGCGCCTTTCGCCTTATCGGCAGTGCCTTTTACATGCTCTTTGTCCATGTCCGTCGTAGGCGAGAGCAATCAATCGGCGAGCGCCTGAGTTCCTAATCCGTTGGTCTCGAACACGCGTTCAGAGCCCGACACGATCGGACACAAGTCGATGAGGCAGTCGACATTGGCCGGTAGCAACGCTCTCAAGCTAGGAACTATGCCGGCCGTCGCAGGTTCATTCCCGCCGCAGCATTCTCGGATTATCCGGAACGCTGGTGAGCTTAAAAGGCCTCCAATGAAAGCAAAGAACCTAGCTCGGCGCGCCCGCCGATCTCTTTCTGCCGAGCGCAGCGACGCATGGACGTCTTCCCTGATAACTGCCTCGGCCGCCGCGCTTGGCGCCTTGGCCGCGATGGCCGTGCTCAACCGGCATCTTGCAAAAAAGGCCGAGCGAGAAAATCCGCCGGCGGGCCGGTTCATGGATGTGAATGGCGTGCATCTTCATTACGTCGAACGCGGCTCCGGCGATCCGATCGTTCTGCTCCACGGCAACGGGAGCATGATCCAGGATTTCGAGTGTAGCGGCCTCATCGACCTTGCCGCCGAGGACCACCGCGTCATCGTTTTCGATCGCCCCGGATTTGGCCACAGCGGCCGACCGCGCAGCACGATCTGGACTCCAGCGGCGCAGGCGGAGTTGCTGAAGACCGCTCTCGAAAAGCTCGGAGTTTCCCGCGCCGTCATTCTCGGCCACTCATGGGGCGCGTCGGTCGCCATCGCCCTGGCTCTCAAATATCCCACTCTGGCGCGAGGCCTGGTTCTCGCGTCGGGATACTACTATCCGACGCCGAGACCCGACGCAGTCGCATCGGTCGCGCCGTCCCTGCCGTTGCTCGGCGACATCTTGAGCCACACGCTGTCGCCTCTTCTCAGCCGGCTCACCTGGCCGCTGACCATGGCAAAAATGTTCGGCCCACAACCTGTCTCGCGGAAATTCAAAAGCTTCCCGCGGGAAATGGCTCTCCGGCCATCGCAACTGAGAGCTGCGGCCGCGGAAACGGTGCTGATGGTTCCGCACGCGCTTGTGCTGCGTGGTCGGTACGCAGATTTGAAGATGCCAATCGTGATCATCGCGGGCGAAGAGGACCGGCAGGTCGACATCGAAACCCAGTCCGCGAGGCTGCACTCCGACATTTCCCACAGCAGCTTCCGCCGCATCGGACGCAACGGCCACATGATTCAACAGACAGCAACGGATGAAGTGATGTCGGCGATACGCGAAGTCGCAAACGGGCCAACGCGCGTCGCGGCGGAATAGCTGATCGTTGAGACTTTGCTTGGCTCTTCAACGGGCCTCCGCATTAGCCATCGGGCAAATCTTTCGTTCACGGAATGACGCACATGCCTGAAGCCAGGACGGGGCGACGCGGACATGAGGGCGAACCTTCCTCCGACATGTCCGAAGTCGACAAGCGGGCCGTCGACCAGCGAAGTTCCGGATCCGCAAAGGTGGTTCATGAGGTCGTTCGGCTGCAGGGAGACGAAGAACTCGGCCGGCCTCTTCAGTCGCTACTGTTCTCCGGCTTCGCGGCTGGCGTCGCGATCAGCACGTCGCTACTGGCCGAAACTTTCCTTCGCATGCGTCTACCGGAGGCCAAGTGGACGGAGTTGGTGGTCTCGCTGGGTTACACGGTGGGCTTCGTCATGGTGATCCTGGGCAGACTTCAATTGTTCACCGAAAGCACCGTGACGGCGGTGCTTCCCCTCGCAACGCATCCGACGGCTCGCAATCTCGTCCGCCTCTTTCGCTTGTGGGCCGCCGTCTTCACCGCAAACATGGCGGGCACACTCTTCGTCGCCGTCTTGGTTGCACGAAGCGTCATCGTGGGACCGGAACAGCTTGTTGCTGCCGTCGAGATGTCGAAACTGATACTGGCCCATGGCTGGGGAACCACGTTGTTCTTCGCCGCGCCCGCAGGCTTCCTCATCGCCTCCATCGCCTGGATATTGCCGAACGCGCGCGGAAGCGAATTCTGGGTCATCGTGGTCGTCACGTATGTGATCGCGGCGGGCGGATTCGCGCACGTCGTCGCCGGCGCCGCGGAGGCATGGTTGCTGATGCTGACGGGACAAGCCAGCGTCAGCAGCGCAGTAGGCGGGTTCATCCTGCCCGCCCTCATCGGCAATCTCATCGGTGGAACGGGCCTTTTCGCCGTGGTGGCACATGGACAAGTTCGGGATGAGATCGACACCGAGACATGATGCCCGGCCGATCGACTTTGATGCGATGACCAGTGCTCTTGTTGAGCTGATTGAAGCTGATCTTCTCGCTCTCGGAGGTCGCGGGATACAACGCCACCGGGCAGATGACGAGAGAGAGACGCAGGAAGCCTTTCCAGTTGGCTCGGGGGGCCGTGTACGCGATATTCCGTTTCGGAGCGGCGGCTCGGATTCAAGACGAACGGGTTAAGCCGGTTCCGACATGGCCGCCCCTCTTCCGCCGGATTTTCCGCGATCAGGTCCCACGTCAGCGGAATCCGTGGCCAAGGCGCCGGGGGCGGCTTAACAAAGAGAGAACCATGCTCTTATGTCCGCCATGCCCGAAGCCGCTGCGCCCAGACCATCGACCTGGACGAGGCTGCCGACCAAGCGATCGCAGCCTGTGGCGGTGATGCGCGAGAGGACGTCAAGGCGCTGATCGTCGCTAACGATTTCCTCGAGAGCCAACTCGACGAACTCCGGATGAAGGTGTCTACCGACTACGCATGGGGCCGCGTCCGCACCGCCCGCGATCGCAAGGAGTAGCTGCCGATGGATGTCACCTACTTCGTCGCGCTTCCGTTCGTCGTCGCGGACGACGGCGTTGCGCCAGGCGAGGCGGTCGAGTGCACGAGCGCCAGCGCAGCCGTCATACGCGCAGAGGCGCTCTCCCGAAAGCCGGGCTGCGCCGGCGCGCTCGCCTTCAGCCGCAGCGGCGACCCCGCGACCGGCGAGTTCGGTGACGCCAAGCTGATCCGCAAGTTCGGCGACGTGCTGGACGATCTGTCCGCGCTGTGAGGGGCGGATAATCCCGTGTTCAGCGAGAAACCGCGCCGTTGGGCTTTCTGTTTCGCGCACCGAAACGCTTTTCGTCGGGCTGACTGGCGACGCGACGGTATCCCACCGCACGGATGTTGTCACAGGCCCCATCTTCGCGTGAACCAGACCTTCACCAGGTGCGTGAGCACCGCGTAACTTGCGATCATTGCCGCGACCAGCGGCCAGTACTGCCATGGTAGGGGCACGAAGCCGAGCGCCGATCCGGCCCAGGTGAAGGGGAGCGTCATCCCGATCGTGCAAACAATCACCGTCGTCGTGATGAGCGACGGGCTTGCATGGCTCTCGATAAACGGAATTCTCGCGGTCCTGATGACGTGAATGATCAGCGTCTGCGTCAACAGCGATTCGACAAACCAGCCGGTCTGGAACGAGTGCGGATTATTCCAGGCATCGAAGACATAAAGCATCATTGCATAGGTCGCATAATCGAATATCGAGCTCATCGGTCCGATAAAGACCATGAATTTGAAGACATTGCCGATGTCCCATTTCCGCGGTGAGGCCAAG
>JAJYAH010000532.1 GCA_021779635.1 Pseudomonadota bacterium
TAACCACACTTTTCGTGACGATGAATGCGGCTGCCGCACCTTCAGCAGAACTGCCGCCGCCGCAATCCGAACCGCCTATCCCCCCTTTCAATCCTGCGATGGCAGGCTGCAAGATCTGGTCGGATGGTTGCGTGAGTTGCACCCAATATGGTTGCTCTAATATAGGCTTTGCGTGCCAGCCCAAGGAGACCATCTGCATTAGACGCTATAATGAGCCGACCGAGCCGACGGGTCACTAATCGTTTCGGATGCTTTGCCGCAGCTCGGCAGCTGTAGTTTGCTTGGCCGGGTCCAATGTGTTCGGATGGTCGCACGCTTGGAGATAAACGCCGCTAAATCCAAATCAGCGACGTTCGATGGTGCCTGAGTTTCGGCGCTTATGAATCGAGACTGTGCGAGATCAGGAGGCAGAAAATCAAGGTGTGTCGCCGCGCTGTGCAGTCGCGAGAACGGCGCGCGAAAATCTCACCACCTCGCTTTCAGACTTTTGCAAATCAATCAAAATTTCTTGAGCAGATCTAACGTTATTCGCGGTTCCACTTGCCCGGGCCGGCAGCGGGTTCGCACCCCTCGATCAGCTCGTGATATTGCCATCCAACGTCGGAGCCGCCATTCACCCGCTCCTTCGTTATTTGCAGTTTCCGGGGTCGCACCAATGTAGAAAGGCTCTCATTGAAGGCAGGTCCATTTTCGAACACGATTTGACGCACGCCGCCATAGCGTCGGCAACATAACAATTAGGAAGACACGCCTTAATTTCGATATCAGTGCACTTGCTGACGCACTCGTATCTTGTCTCACGAACTTCAGGCGAATCGGATACGGCTCCTTGCTGAGCGAGCGAATCTGACGGTTGTATTGTCAATAACATCAGAACAGTCACTGCGCGTATGGCTGTCATATATTCTCTCCCGTCGTAAGCGCGGCCGAGGGACATGGACATTCATTTTCCCCCTTCCGCCAGTTGGCGGCTCGCTGGCAGAAATTCAAAAATTGTGACTCGTCTGACCCAAATGGGTCAAGACAACCGTGGTAATCGTGCAATCATAACGCATGCCGGTTTTTGGTTCGTGACAGGCAGGCTGAACCGATATCAGCGCATCTGATCTTCAGCGCTACACTTCGCAGGTAACCAATATGCGCAACGTTTGGCACGCAATGAGGATTAAGGAAAATGAAGGCAAAAGTAATAGCGGTCCTGCCTATGACGATCACGCTGTTCACGACAATTCTTCAGTCCACCTCGTGGGCTCAAGGGCCTTTGAGATTGCCTAACGTGGCTCCCGCTCCCGATTGCTCTGCCTGCTCTAGAATGGGAGCCGAAGACATGCGGAATTGTGAACGATTTCCAAATGGCAGCAATGAAAATACTCGGTGCGTTCACGAAGCGCAGGATCCGACGAGTAGAACCGCGGCTTGTTATCGCAATTGCAAAAACAATCACTAGTCGCGAATTGCGTAAATTCAACGTCAAGCGGACTGTACGAAGCTTACAATTAGAGGAGTCGTCTAATGAGAAGCCTTATAATCGTTCTCACAGCGCTTGCATCTGCGACACAACTGGCTTCAGCCGACCAGCTAGTCAACTGCGTCGCCGATAACGACCCAGCCAGTCCAAGATACGGACAGACGTGCTGTTTTCGCCTCCCGCAGCGGATCACGGAGTGTCACGGCGGCAGCATTCGCCCGTCACAACCGCCCAATTGCACCGGACCGGGTTGCGCCACTCGGTGACGTCATTTGGGAAGTAAGTCCCGAGCGAGCGGCACGAGCTTTTTTGGCTCCCAAGCTCGCTGCGTCTTAAACCTGCCGGTCGGCGTGCAAATGAGTAAGCGCGAAGCCGATACCCTGGGTTCAGAGTTAGAGTGAATGTGCGAAGAAGCCTCCGGCTTGGAACGGAGGTTTGGATGGGATTGGACAGCAAAACGGACGTTCATTTGGACGGCTCATCGTTGGGGCCGGTGAGCCGGCTGGAAATCCTTGAAGGACCGTCTGGGCGGCGTGTGCGTTCGGAGGCTGAGAGAGCTCGGATTGTCGCCGAGAGTCTATTGCCCGGTGCCCAGGTGTCCGAGGTGGCGCGCAAGCACAGAGCAACGCGCTGGCAGGTTTACGATTGGCGACGGCGCTTTCGACAGCGAGGCATGTTGCCGCCGTGCGAGGCGTCGCAAGCGACATTCGCACCGCTGGCCGTGGAAGGTGCGCTGGAGGAGCATCACGTTCCAGCTATCAAGCTTGAGATAGGATCGTGTCCCTTGGCGTGGTGTAGCTGAGTGGGTGTCACCACGTTCGCCGGCATGGGCCGGATCGGTCAGCTGGCGATAGCCGGGAAGCTGACGGCGGGATCATCGCCCAAAGGCGCGATCGTTTCCAGCGTCATGTAGCGGCCGCGCTGGACCGCCCACTCGTCGTTCTGTTCGAGCAGGATGGCACCGACCAGGCGGACGATGGCGTCGTCGTTGGGGAAGATGCCGACCACTTCGGTCCGCCGCTTCATCTCGCCGTTGACGCGTTCGAGCGGATTGGTCGAGTGCAGCTTGGCGCGGTGCGCGGCCGGGAAGCTCATGTAGGCGAGCACATCGGTCTCGGCCTCATCGAGGAAGGCCGCGAGCTTCGGCAGCTTGGGACGCAGCTGATCGGCAATGCGCCGCCATTGCGCCCGCGCCGCCTCGGCATCGTCCTGGGCAAACGCGGTGGCGATGAAGGCGGACACGACGCGGCGGCCACTCTTGCCGGCATGCGCCAGCGCATTGTGGATCAGCTATCTCTCGAAGTTGTCTACTCGCAATGCTTGAGTTTCCGACCTGTGACAGGGCTAGGAGTCCAAAGGACGCAACGACAATCATATCGATCCTCCTGTGATGGATTACTGAAACAGGGCAGTGTGTAGTGCGATAATCTTGGTGAAGAGCCACTTCCATCCTGATTATCGCCCGGCAGTAGCGAGAGGGAATAACCCGATCGCAGTTGAACTACGTAGGAGCGAAGTAGCCAGAACGAATGTTACGTGGCCCTGGGTCGGCGTTTCCTTGGTTGGAGGACCATTTGTGGACGGGCGTAGAGTAGGGCCCATCATCAGGCGGTTCAACGCTGTGCCGAGCTGGCGTCTCTCGATGACCGACCGCGGCCGGACAAGGAGCCAATGATCACCCCGCAGGCTAAGGCCTGGTTGGTGTCTCTGGCGTGCGACACGGGCGAGGATCATGGCTAACTGCCCCTAATCGGCATCCAATTCACTCGCGACCTTCTCGACTTCTACACTTCTACATCATCTGGGAAATCATCAACACGAGTTCAGCTTGCCTATGCGTGTGCGTCTTTGAAAACACCCTTTTGAGCTGATTGCGGACGGTCAATGCGGAGCGATTGCCTTGGATTTCCTTGAGTGACCGACCGGCGGCCAGTTCAGCAGCTAGCGCGGCTTCGGCCGGGGTAAGGTTAAAGGCAGCAATCAGCATTTCCACGAGCCACGGCTTGCTACGTGTTGTCGGATCCATAAGCACTATGGCCGCCTGTGCCTGCGCCATATCGCTACCTCGCACACCCCGCAGCCTCAACAGATGGGCAAGCATCGGTCGTTTGTTTCCGCGGCGTGGGATTTTGATCGGCGGGAAACGGATCTGATCCGAAGGAGCCTCGAGGACTTCGTTGAGCGCGGCTTTAAGAGCTGCGTTGGCCTTGCGGTTGCTCACTACGAGCCGTTGCCGAACTATACGCACCCCAGTCGACATCAACCGCTCTGCCGAACGGTTCGCCCTCAAAACGTTAGCCTGACGATCTAACAGGACGGCCGCAACGTTGCTTACATCAAATGCTTCGAGGGTGGCTGCCTGAGAGACATGATCGATGGCGCTGGACAATGACGCCGATCTCGCCAATGCCTCCGCCAGCTTCCGGATCGCCTTGCGATCAGCTTCAGAGAATGCAGGTTTCTCGGCCTTGTCCCGCTGGATCGTAAAACATCGGCGTTCACCGCCAAAGACTGCTTCAATATGAACCGTCCATCCGTCGTCCCGAGCAGGAGAAACCACTAGTGGCCGCTCCAAAATACATGTTCCTCCTGCTTGTTCTCCGATCGCCTCCAATGCGCGTGACCATTTGGCAGGATCGATGGCTGCAGCATTAAGTTCAGAGTCAATTTTCCCTAAGTCCCATCCCTTCATTAAGGCCCCACGGATTTTGACAGACATTCTTGCCGACTGTTGTTTTATCTTACGCGAAATGGGACCTGGGCATCATGACCCATTTGAGCTAGTCCGCCGCGCTCAAGAACCGATTGTCCGTAATATTATAAAGCCTGTCGACAGCACCGCTATGAAAGCACCCGTCGCGTAATAAGATGCAATGATAATGCGTAACTTGGTCGCCGATCTTCCCGACGAAGGCACTTCTCTTTGAAATGTTGTTTCCACGTTAGGTGGAACCCGTTGGACGGCCGCATCACCGCCGTTTGTTGCTTCCGGCTCTCCGTGAGGCCTTGCCGTCTCAATTTGGCAGAGAGGAGCGCCGACCGACTCGTTCTCCGTGGTCAACTCTGGCAAAATCCGCACAAGGCCGCTCGTGACGCCAGCCGAAGTATTCGGTTCAGCTGGGAGCTCCAACCGCTTTGACCGAGTTGCCTCATCAACCGGCTTTTCAGACGCCAGGATAGGCACCCCTTCCCAGACGACGACTTCCTTGTCGATCAGACCATCCGACGAAGAAATCTCAATTACCGAGTCCGATTGGAGCCAGTTGCATACCTCGGGACCAATGCGGTACTTCGCGGAAGCATCTTCGATTTGCGCTGCAGTGAAATAGTGCACCACCTTCGACCATTGCGGACGGTCGCTCGACGGCCAGAGATATTCACCCCGATCAACGTCCAAAAACGACAACTTAATTTGGGATGGTCTGCCGTCGTGGAGCTCGACAAGAACGTGTCCCGCTCCGGTCTGGTCGTCCGGCTTTATCGATTTGATGACCATTACAAATGGCTCACGAATAGCGCTACATTGCGAAGAGCAACAGACAAACCGTTAAGACGTTGAAGGCCCCGAAAACACATGCCGCTACCTTGGGCCAGGCACTTGACTTCGAGTTTCCGTCACCTCCGGTCGCCAGTACTGCCATTGCCAAACTCGCTCCGCCTACTCCGATGCTGGCCAGACCTGCGGCCAAGTATTTTGCGGCAATTGGGTCCATATAGCGATCTCCTTCCCTAGCCCGTGCTTAAGCCGGCGTATCATCAACGATCTCGCCATCGTCCACCGTAAGCCATCTCCTTTGATGGATTTGCTCATGGTCGGGGATCTCACCGCCCGCTTCGATGTCAAACTTCTGCAGCCCAGCGGAAACGAAGGGGTCCTGCAGGCTGGGTTAGTTGACGATCGCTTGACTTCCGTTCAACCCTTTCAAGATTTCTCCAAGACGACGATTCTGCACCGGATCATGCATGCTGCCGTCGACAGT
>JAJYAH010000533.1 GCA_021779635.1 Pseudomonadota bacterium
CATCGGCGTAAGGGACGGCCAAGCCTGGTGTGAAGCCGTTTCACGGGGTGCGCTGCCGATCCGGCGGTGCGTCTTGCGGGCGCGACCGTGTTGATTTTTGAGGTCCCGGCTCAGCGCAGGCCGCTGCGCCGCGTCAGGAAAACGGATAGCGCCGGCGCGCTCACCTCCTTGTCAGAGGCAAGCCGCCCCGGGCGCACGTTTCCCGAAGAGTGTTGTTTTCAAGTCATTTACTTTGTTTCCAACATTTCCTTTGTTTCTCCCCGCGGAACAGCGCCGAGGCCCGGCGTGCAAACCGGTTGGTTAACGCACGCGGTTAAAAATGCATGGGCAGATTGGCGCCAAACCCGCCGTTTGCAGGGTTTTGATCGAATTTCAACGCCCCGAAGGGGCGCCGAGCGAATTGGAGAGAGCGATGTCGTTGAGGATTGCGGTGGCGCTGGTGGCCACCATCGGGGCGGGCTTGCTGACAGCGACCGAGGCCGAGGCGCGGCCGGACATGGTCGGTTTCCGGGGCGACTATTCGCCAGGCACGATCGTGATCAAGACCAATGAGCGCCGGCTCTATCTTGTTGTCGATCCGGGCCATGCCGTCCGTTATCCGGTCGGCGTCGGCCGATACGGCAAGCAATGGGCCGGTGTCACGCAGATCGACGGCAAATACCGCAATCCCGCATGGTCACCGCCGGCCGAGGTGAAGCACGACAAGCCGTCGATGCCCGACCTCATTCCCGGAGGCTCGCCGCGTAATCCAATGGGCGTCGCGGCGATGACGCTGGCGGGTGGAGAGTATGCGATCCACGGCACCAACATGCCGGGTTCGGTCGGCGGTTTCGTGTCCTACGGCTGCATCCGCATGCTGAACGCCGATATCAGCGACCTGTACAATCGCGTCTCCGTCGGCACCCCCGTGGTGGTGTCACGCTGATCCGTTAGCGACCGAATCCGGGTACAGCGGAATCAAGTGCAAAAGCCGCGCCGCTGCGCGGCTTTTAATCTAACAAACGATCTCGCCGCGCCCGGAGCGCGCCGGTCCGCACCATCGCCGAGTGTGGATGAAAATCGCCGGATTCAAAAATCCGAGGCGATGCCCTTGTTTTCCCAATCGCCGTAGCGGGTCGGCTCCGGCCCTTTCGGGCCCTGGAATTCCTTGGCCGCCGGCCGAGCGTTCGCCTCGGCAGCCTGCCTCCGCGCTTCGGCCTCCGCGAGCGCACGCTTGGCCGCCGGCGTCAGCGGCTTGCGTTCCGGCGCCGATGCGGCCACCGCAGGCGGTGAAGGATCGTCAGTCATCTCTGGAACTCCAATCGCCGGAACATGGGCGTTCGCTGCAAACCTTCACATCCACATCACACCCGAACTGTGAAATCATGAAGGCGATTCTTATATTTGGCATATTCGCATGCCAGAGATGTTGTTCCTCCGGCGGCAACCACCGCACCGCCATCGCTTCTCCCGAGATGTTCCCGCTCCATGCCTCCTCAACGCTTCGCCCTGCCCTCCGAAGTGCCCGGTCTTGCGGCGCGGCGGATCGCAGCGGATATTCTTGACGGCGTGCTGCACAAGAGGCGGACGCTCGACGAGCAGCTCGATGGCGGCGCCGCGCATCCCGGGCTGAAGACGCTGTCCGATCGCGACCGCGCCCTGATGCGGCGCCTGGTCGCAACTATTTTACGACGGCTCGGCACCTTGGGCCATGTGCTGTCGCGATTGCTCGATCGCGGCATTCCGACCGACGCGCCGCGCGCGCAAAGCGCGCTCCTGATCGGCGCCGCCCAGATCCTCTGGATGGATGTACCCGATCACGCCGCGGTCGATCTGTCGGTGCGGCTGGTGCAGTCGGATCGGCGGGCGGCGAAATATGCCGGGCTCGTCAATGCCGTGCTGCGCCGCTGTGCGCGCGAGGGACAGCCCCTGATCGACGAGGTCAAGTCGGAAACGCTCGATCTTCCGCCGTGGCTGCTGGCGCGCTGGATCGCCCATTACGGCGAGGCCGTCGCCCGCGACATTGCCATCGCGATCGGCCACGAGCCGTCACTCGATATCACGGTGAAGTCGGATGCCGCGCAATGGGCGACACGCCTGCACGGCGAACCGTTGCCGACGGGATCGGTGCGCACCCTGCTGCAGGGCTCGGTGACAATGCTGCCGGGCTTCGCCGAAGGTCAATGGTGGGTGCAGGATGCCGCCGCTGCATTGCCGGCGCGCCTGTTTGGCGACATTGCCGGCAAAACCATTGCCGATCTCTGCGCCGCGCCCGGCGGTAAAACCGCACAGCTCGCACAAGCCGGCGCGCGCGTCATTGCGGTCGACCGTTCGCCGGGCCGCATGACGCGGCTGCGCGACAATCTGGCGCGACTGTCGCTGGCGGCCGAGCAGGTAGTGGCCGACGCCGCCGAGTGGCAAGGCGGAAACAACGGCGGGTTCGACGGCATACTGGTCGACGCTCCCTGCTCCTCGACCGGCACCATCCGGCGTCACCCCGATGTCGCCTGGCTACGGCAGGAGGCCGATATCGGCGCGTTGATGGCCTTGCAGAAACGTCTGCTGCAGAAGGCCGTCGCGTTGCTCCGGCCGGGCGGCACGCTGGTCTATTGCACCTGTTCGCTGGAGCCGGAAGAAGGCGAGCAGGCCATCGCGGCGCTTCTCGCCGCCGAATCAGCGGTGCGCCGCGCGCCGATCGACGCCGGCGAGGTCGCAGGCCTCGCCGAGATCGTGACGGCGGAAGGCGATCTGCGCACCCTGCCCTGCCATCTGCCGCACGACGACCCCCGACTGGGCGGCCTCGATGGTTTTTACGCCGCGCGTCTGGTTAAATCCTGATATTGCATCGCATTTCCACATTGCTCTGCTGATTCGCGCGGTTTCAAGATGGTGTCTTGGTGGCGTTTCCGGATTAATAAGGATTCGAAAGTGAATCCTCCCGATCAAGGTAAGGCGTGTCGGTCGCTCAACGCAGACGCATTTCGACGCTGATCCTCAACCGCTTCGCGCGGAATGTGATGGCGCGCGCAAGCGGCGCCTCGGTGGCGCTGTCGCGGCTGTGGCCGGGCCGCACCGATCGCCTGATCATCGCCCCGCACGACCTGCGCACCGCCGACGCCACCCGCGCAGCCGAGATCTATGCCGGCCGCTTCGTGTTCGCCGGCAAGATCGTGACCTGCCATGGACGCTCGATCTTCGATCTCGAGCCGCCATCGGAAGATTGGGAGGTGGCGCTGCTCGGCTTCGGATGGCTGCGGCATTTGCGCGCTGCCGATACCGCGCTGACCCGCGCCAATGCGCGTTCGCTGGTCGACGACTGGATCTCGAATCCGTTGCACAAGCGGCCGATCGGGCGCCGCCCCGACGTGCTGGCGCGCCGCGTGATCTCGCTGTTGTCGCAGGCACCATTGGTGCTCGGCGATACCGACGGCAAATTCTATCGGCGTTATCTGCGCGGACTGACGCGTGAAATCCGCTATCTGCGCTACACGATGCTGGACATCCCCGATGGCGTCGCGCGGCTGCAGGTATTGATCGCGCTGTGTTACGCCTCGCTCTGCCTCGCCAACCAGGCGCGGCACATCCGCACCGCCACGCGCAAGCTCTCCGACGAATTGCAGCGGCAAATACTTCCCGACGGCGGGCACATCTCGCGCAATCCCGGCGCGCTGATCGAACTGCTGATCGACCTGTTGCCGCTGCGGCAAACATTCGCCGCCCGCAATATCGCGCCGCCGCCGGCGTTGTTGAACGCGATCGACCGCATGATGCCGATGCTGCGCTTCTTTCGCCACGGCGACGGCAGCTTTGCGCTGTTCAACGGCATGAGCAGCGCGCCTTCCGATCTGCTGGCGACCCTGCTCGCCTACGACGATACCCACGGCGCGCCGATGGCGAACATGCCGCATACCGGCTTCCAGCGGCTCGATGCGGGCGCGATGACGGTGATCATGGACACCGGGCCGCCGCCGCCGCCGAATGTCAGTCACGACGCCCACGCCGGCTGCCTCTCGTTCGAGTTATCGTACGGACCAAACCGGATCGTCATCAATTGCGGCATGCCCTCCACCGGTCGCGACAATTGGCGCGCCTTTGCGCGCAGTACGCCGGCGCATTCGACCCTGACCTGTCACGATACCTCGTCCTGCCAGTTCGTGGAGCTCTCCGCCATGAAGCGGCTTTTGCAGGGCGCTCCGGTTATCAGCGGGCCGACCAACGTGGAAAGTTATCGCGAGGTGGTCGGCAATGGTGTGCTGCTGACCACCTCGCATGACGGCTACCTGCCGCGCTTTGGCGTGGTGCATCGCCGGGTGCTGATGGTCGCGCATGACGGATCGCGGCTCGACGGCGAGGACACCCTGTCGCCGGCGCCGGGGGCCCGGATCAGGGGGAGCGAAACCGACTACGCGCTACGATTTCACCTGCACCCCGCGGTGAAGGCGAGCCGGCTCAGCGACGCCCACGGCGTGATGCTGGTGCTCCCGAACCGCGACGTCTGGACCTTCGAGTCGCTGGACGACAAGGTCGACCTGGAAGACAGCGTGTTTCTGGCGGGAAACGACGGTCCACGCCGCACCACCCAGATCGTGATTCGGCAGGATTCGCGGCAGGCCCCCAGCATCCGCTGGAGCTTTGTCCGCTCGACGGCTTCCGCTTCGGCAACGACGGCGCGGCGCAATGCGCGCCGCGAACCGGAATTGCCGCTGTAGCGAATAGCGGCCTGCCCCCCAGTTTCGCAGACGGAGATTTCCACATCCGGACTTCCCCGGTTTCATCGCTGACAAAACCGTGCTACCCGGCGGGCTTGCCGCCCAGGACACCCCCATGACCGACCAGCCGCGCCGCGTGACCCGTGCATTATTGTCCATCTCCGATAAATCCGGGCTGATCGAATTCGCCCGCGCGCTCTCTGCCCACGGGATTGATCTGGTCTCCACCGGCGGCACCGCCAAGGCGATTGCCGCGGCGGGGCTGAAGGTGACCGATGTTTCGGCGCTGACCGGATTTCCGGAAATGATGGATGGCCGGGTCAAGACCCTGCATCCGAAGGTGCATGGCGGATTGCTGGCGATCCGCGACAATGCCGAGCATGCGCAGGCGATGAAGGCGCACGGCATCGCGCCGATCGACCTCTTGGTGGTCAACCTCTATCCGTTCGAGGCTACGGTCGATAAGGGCGCTGGCTTCGAGGAATGTATCGAAAATATCGACATCGGTGGTCCCGCGATGATTCGCGCCGCGGCGAAGAACCATGACGACGTCGCCGTTGTCGTCGAATCGCAGGATTATCAAGCCGTGCTTGACGAACTCGCCGCCAACCAGGGCGCGACGACGCTGACGCTGCGCCGCCGTCTCGCCGCCAAGGCCTATGCCCGCACCGCCGCCTATGATGCGGCGATTTCGAACTGGTTCGCCGGCCAACTCAAGATCGATGCGCCGGATTTTCGCGCCTTTGGTGGCCGGCTAGA
>JAJYAH010000534.1 GCA_021779635.1 Pseudomonadota bacterium
CGCCGCATCGATCTGGGTCCGCGCCTGCGCCGCGATCAGTTTCGGATCGGGTGGTGGCGCCGGCGGCGCCGGCGGTGGGTTCAAAAGCTGCCCGGTCTGCGGGTTGATTGCAGAGGGATCATTGAAGAACTGATTGGGGTTCTTGTGCCCCATGATCCGCGTCAGTTCGGAAGCCGTGTTGTAGAGCTGGACGTCGCCGACCAGGTTGACCTTGCCGGCAGAGAGCAGCTCCTTCTGCACGTTGCCGATCGCCATGGTCTGCGCGAACTGTTGCGCCTTGCCGCCGGTGCCAAGCCCGACATTGATGGTCATGTCGTCGCGCGTCCTCCAGCTGCGCGGATCGACATTGACCCAGGCGTTACGGAGGCGAACGGTCTGGATCTGCTGGCCGTGCTTGCGGATGGTGCCGTGCAGCAGCGCAAAGATATCGCGCACGCCTTCCGCCATGATCCGCGCGATCAGCTTGATGCGCATTTGCGAAGCGGAGAACACCTGCGCCACCGCGGTGGCCGACTGGTTCTGCAGCGCATTGGCGTCGAGCCCCTGCGTCTGTTTGGCAAGTCCCGTGCGCGTCTCGAGCTCGGCGTCGAGATACTGCAGCATCGGATAGATCGAGGTGGTGATGTCGGGCACCACCTGCCAGTTCAGCCCGCCCGGCGTCTTGGTGCGTACCACCCCGCCAGGCCGCGACACGAGCAAATCATCGAGCGTGTTCGGCCCGGCATTGCTCTCGGACACCTCAACGCGCGGATTGTTGTGGAGATAGAGATTGTCGAGCGCGCCGCGCTTGAGCGCGGTCTTTTCCCGCTGCAAGGGCATCACGAGGTCGGCGATCGATCGACCGAAGAAGCGATGCGTCACCGGCACCGGCGTCGTCGCCGCAAACGGAATCACGTCGAACGGCGCGATGCATTCCGCCCCGTTCCGGCGCAGGATCTCGCCTTCCTCGCCGCCGGTGATGACCTGATAGAGGCTGGCGCGGCCGTCGCCTTCGTAGTCGATCCGAACGTAGTGCTCGGTGACGCGCACCAGCCGCGCCGCCTTGTTGACGTCGCCGCCGCCGGTGCCGAAGTGCTCCTCCACGGTGTCGCGGGCCAGCGTCTCGATGCCGGACGTGCCGGTGTAATCGCCGAGCGCGCGGATCTGCTCGGCGTCAAAGCCTTCGGCGATGAGCTGGCTTTCCGTCTTGGTGACGACCTCGTGGAAGCAATAGTTACAGTCGCGGATCGAGCGCGCGCCGCGCTCGATGCCGAACTCTTCCGGCGGCACGCCGAGTACGCGCGCCTGTGCGAGCTTGCGCGTGGTGACGATGGTGACGTCATGCGTGACCGCGGGCGCAGGCGGCGACAGCGCCAGTGGCGCAGACAAGGGTGTAGCCATGATGTTCAGCTCATTGCCTCCGGACAAAAGGAGAGATCGCGCTCGCGCTTTCCGCGAGACGCCGGGATGGATCGGTGGTGTTGTGGAACGATGCGCGCGGCGCGTCGGGGACACCGCGGGAGCTGTTCGCCGATTATGGATTCGGGTTGTTGCGCAAATAGTCTTGCAGCAGTCCCGGCAGGCCGCCGGGCTGGTCGGTTGGCTGGGCTGGCGGCGCCGCGTAGAGCGGGCCATTCGGTGCGACGGAAGAAGCCCAGCTTCCGACGCCGTTTCCAAGCGGGCTCGTGGGAGACGATGCAAGGAATTGCACTGGCGGAGCTCCGTCGCTCGCACCGATCGTACCGACAGCGCTCTGCAAGGATCTTTGCAGCGGTGAAAGTTCGTCGTTCGGACCGCCGGCGGGGCTGATGATGTATTTTTTCAGAAAATCCAGCGCCTGCTGGAAAGAAAAGGTATTCGTAATCGCCGGCGAGGCGTTGGGTGTGCCGATCCCCGCCTCAACCGAGGTCACCCGCGAATTCGAGGGATCGTAGCTCTGGTTCGGAGTGGTCCCGTTGAGCGTCACAGAGGGGACGATCGTGGACACATTGCCGCTCACACCGCGGCCAAGGGTATCCTGCGACGTCATACCGTTTCGCAGGAAGACCGCGTTCAACCCTGCCCCCGGCACGCCGAGGGTACGTGTGAAGGTCAGGTGAGGAGCTGTCGCTGCGCCCGGATTCCAATAGTAAGTGCCGCCTACCCGCCCGAAGGGGATCGGAAGAGACAGCGATAGCCCATCGGGCCTGAGACTCCCGTTTTCGTTGACTGACATGACAGTGAGGATTCCTTCGATATTTGTGCCATGCGAGACTCGATCTTGTGCAACGCGCCACAATCCCTGTGCGGCGATTGCAAGCTTGCGTCGGAAGCAGCGCGTGACAATATGAGAGGTACGACAGGATGATCTTTGGATTGGCAGGCCCGGCATGAGCTACCTTGCAATCGGTCTCACGACGATCTGGCTAGCCGGGATAGTCGTCTTCGCCGGGCGTTTTCTCAATTTCACGCGGCTGCTCTACAACAACCTCGATCCCGCCAGGGATTCTTCAAGCACTGGCACATTGCCCGCTGGGGCAATTTTCAGTCCGGCTGGCGCGCAATCGATCGATCCGTCGAATCTCACTGAAGCCGGCAGGCAATACCGGAAGCGGGCGATCCGCGATGAACGGCTTGCAATCATATGGAGCCTCGGCGGGCTTGCGATACTGGCTGGCCTTTTCGCACCCCCCGAGCACGGGCTCGGGATAGGCATTCTGCTTGCGGCACTCACCGGAGTTTATTTCTGGGGACGCCGCATTCGTCTCGGCAGGGCGACCAGAACCGAAGGCGCGTTCGCCGCCTGGCTCGATGCCCTGATATTTCCACCCATTCTCGCCCTTTATGTCTGGCAAATCGGCCGAAGGCTTCTCACCCGAAACAAGGCTGACCAGTCCTCGAGCTGAAGTCGCCTCTACGCTTCCAATAGATGATGTGGTCGATCGTCACGCGGTGCCTTAGCTCGTCGCTTGCGTTTGCTCCGCCGCCTCGCCTGGCGCATGCACCGAATGCGCGACGATCTGCATCGCACCTTCGGATTCGGCGACGGCCTGCGCGATCAGCGCGAACTGATCGTCTGTGAGGTCGTAATAGGTCTCGCGCTCTTCTTCCTCCCGCTCTTCCCACCACACCTTGACGATGCCCACCTTCGAGAGCAGCGCATCCTTGATGAAGGAATAGAGGATCATGAAGCCGGGATTCTGCTGCATGAAGACATGATTGACGTAGTCGGTCTCCTGCGCGGCGGCAGCTTCGTCCTCCGGCCCGATCGGCTCGAAGCGCACCACTTCGTCCGATCCGGCAAACACGTCCATCAGATGCGGCATCAGGCCTTCGATGGTGTCGGCGACATCGGTCGAGACCGCGCGCGATCGCCCTTCCTGCGCCGGCATGTCGCGCTGCATGTGGCCGAGATAGTAATCCATCGCGTCCGCCCGCTCCTCCGCGAGCTCGGCGGCGGAGAATGCGGCGAGCGCGTCGTTCTTTTCGGCTGACAGCATCGCCTTGAGATCGGCGGTAGACATTTTCGGCATGAAGAAACCCTTGTCGAGATTAAGAGAGTATCGAACGCAAAAAGCCCGCGGGCTTTTCAGCGCGCGGGCTACGAGACTTCTGGCAAGGCTGGACTTATGGCGGTGATTTGCCCGACGTGTCAAACGGGACATCAAGAAAGTCGATAATGGGCTTGAACAACCTCAGATTGCTTCACTAAGATAGCAGCTGAGCGATCGCCAGCGCAGCCAGCAGAGCCAAGCCGCACGTCGCCGAGATAGTGCCAAGCTGGGCGGCGCGTGGGGTTGAAACCATATTGACGACGAACAGGCCCGCGGCGAGACCAGCGAGACCAGCCGCGGCGAGGAGACGATCGGGGTTCATCAGATATTCTCGACTTGGAAACGCGGGGGGAAGCCAATATGGCGGAACTATCGGCAGCAACGGCGAAGAAGCGTCTGGCGCTCTATCTCGACGGCACATGGAATCAGGTCAGCGACAACACCAATGTCTGGCGCTTCCGCGCGCTGTTCTCGCCCGCGAGCGCCGATGGCTGCGAGCAGCGCGCTTATTACTCGGCCGGGCTCGGCACCAAGTTCGGCGAAAAGATCAGCGGCGGACTGTTCGGAGCCGGTATCGATACGGCGATCACCAGCGCCTACGAGTGGCTGATCGACAATTACACCCCTGGTGACGAGATCTTCATCTTTGGCTTCAGTCGCGGCGCCTACACGGCAAGAAGCCTCTCCGGCTTCATCTTGAAATGTGGACTGCTGCAAAGCGGCGCGCCGCTCGGCGTCAATCAGCTGTTCACACGTTACCGACGTGCCGACCGGAGAACCATCCGTGAATTGATCGCAGCGATCAGCGATGAGCAGACCGCCGACTTCAGCTTCGAGGAAAAGTGGATGCTGAAATACGCGCAGCCCGTGCCGATCAGATTTCTCGGCGTCTTTGATACCGTGGGTGAGCTCGGCGTCCCCTTTCCTTGGTGGCATCGGCTGTTTGGATCGGCCTATCAGTTCCTCAATACCGGGCTGCGTCAGGACAACGATTTTGCTTTTCATGCGCTGGCGATCGACGAGCATCGGAAGGCATTCACGCCGACGCTCTGGAGCAACCAGGGCGCAACCGCTGCAAAGCCGCGGCCGATCGAGCGCACCGAGCAACGATGGTTCATCGGCGCGCACGCCAATGTCGGCGGCGGATATTTCGACGATCCGTTGCCTCAGCTTCCGTTTAGATGGTTGGCACGCAAGGCCGAGAGCCTCGGGCTCTCGTTCAGCGATGAATTCGCTGTCGATCCCGCCGCCAAGACAGCACCCCCGGCCGATTCCTATACAAGTTTCATGTGGGGCCTATACCGGCTCTATACCCTCAACCGCCCCTACTATGGTCCGATCGGCGTTGCCCCAAAAAGCGAGGGCGATGGCGTCGTCAACATCAACGAAACCATCGACGCGTCGGTGTTCGAGCGCTGGCGCAACGATGCCAGCTACCGGCCGCCGGGCGTGCAAGACTGGGGGAAAGCGAAGTCAATCGATCCCGGCTCGATCAAAACGACTGTACGCGCCGATGATCCGACCGTGGCGGTGGTAGAGTAGACCGAAACGCCGGCTCATCCTTCAACCATCGACAGATCGCATCCAGTGCGACGCGCCCGATAGCAGGTAGAATTCGGGAAATCGGTCTGGAACGTAATCATCAGTTCGAGCTTGTTTGGTTCAAGGGGCGGTGGCTTCGGATGCGGACCGTCACGCGGCCCGATTTAGTCGGTGCTTGAACTGCGTATAGCTATCCTTCTGGCGAGGGCCTTGTCTTGTCGATTTTTGTCCATCCCGCCTCGCTGCAAAGTTTTTCATAGCCGACAAACGCTCGCGGATTTCCTCCAGATTGAGCGCGCCGATCGTTCAGGAACCCGTCCAAAGCGGTGCGCGTCCAGCGAATGCTGTGCCCCCAATGGCTCCGAAAAAATCGCCGGGTACTCGCCGTTGC
>JAJYAH010000535.1 GCA_021779635.1 Pseudomonadota bacterium
CATGTCAGGCTTGATCCATGGCGCCAGACTCTTCGAGCGAGGCGATCTCTGCGGATGCGAGCCCCCACTCGGCCAGCGCAGTACGGCTATCTTGCCCCGGCCGCGGCGTCGGCCGTTCCAGCGCGGATGGCGTGCGTGAAAAACGGGGCGCGGGGCTTGGATGGCGGACCCCGTCGAAAGGGGCGTAAACGCCTCGCGCCAGCATCTGCGGATGCAGCGGCGCCTCGTCGATCGACAACACGGGCGCGAGGCAGGCGTCACGACCGGCCGTAGCAGCGACCCAATCGTCCCGCGTTCGCGTCCTGAAGATTCCGGCGAAGCGCACGCGCATCGCCGGCCACGCAGCGCGGTCATTCTGCGCAGGCATTTCGCTCGTGGAAAGCCCCATACACGTGATCAAGTTAGCATAGAAATGCGGTTCGATCGCGCCAACCGCGACATATTCTCGGTCCTTCGTCTCGTAGCAGCGATAGAACGGCGCGCCGCCGTCGACGATGTTTTCGCCGCGGTTCGCCGTCCATGTCCCCTTCTGCCTGTACGCCTGAAACGCGGACATGAGATGCGTCACGCCATCGATCATGGCGATGTCGACGGTCTGACCACGTCCGCTTGCGCGCGCCTCCAGCACGGCGGCAAGCACGCCGACAACTAGATACATGCCGCCGCCGCCGAGGTCTGCGACAAGATTGAGCGGAGGTGGGGGTGGCCTATCCGGATCGCCGATCGAATGAAGCGCGCCCGTGAGCGCAAGATAGTTAATGTCATGCCCAGCTTCCTGTGCGATCGGACCGTCCTGGCCCCAACCCGTCATGCGCGCGAACACGAGGCGGCGGTTGACGGCCAGGCATCGATCTGGCCCGAGCCCGAGTCGTTCCATGACGCCCGGCCGAAAGCCTTCAACCAGCGCATCCGCCTTGGCGACCAGTGACAGCCCCGCCTCGATCGCAGCCGGCTGCTTCAAATCGAGCGCGACCGATCTCTTGTTACGGTTGTAAAAATCGAAGCGCGCCGCCGCATCCGAACCGTCACCCGGCTTCGCGGGCCGGTCTATGCGCAACACGTCCGCGCCCATGTCTGCCAACAAGGCGCAAGCGAATGGCGCCGGGCCAATGCCGCCGAATTCGATGATGCGAAGCCCACGCAATGGTCCATTCATGACATTGTTCCCAACCGTCTGTATCGGGCCAGACCAGCTTCGCCAGAAGCGAGGTTCTGAAGCCAAGGCGAAAGCTCGAAGCGGCTGCCGTGTGCACGTGACAGTTCACGACATAATCGCGTGAACTCGGCCAAACCGAAAGCCTCGGCCCACCTGAGAATGCCGCCCAACTTCGCGTCAAACCCCAAGCCGAGAACAGTCGCCGTGTCCGCGTCGTCGGCGTTGTCTATTACGCCTTCCTCCAGGCATCGCAACGATTCCAGAGCCTCCGCCGCGAGCAAGCGTCGTCGAACGTATTCAATGTCGGGTTGTATGCGCTGTCGCGGGAACATATCGACCAAACCGGCCCAGATGCGTCGGTCTTTCCCGCTACTTGGCCAATCGTAGAATCCGCCGCCTTTGCGCCTGCCGCGACGTCCAGCAGCGACCATTTCAGTTAGCGCGCCACTGGAGAGTGGACGCAGAAAGCGTTCCGGCAGACCATCGGCTTGCGCCTGACGGGCCTGCTGAAGGTTGAGGTCGATGCCGGTTTCGTCGAGCGTCGCTAAAGGCCCCAAGACACGGCCTGCCGATCGCGCGGCTGCCTCGATCGTCTCAGGCGCCACGCCATCGACGAGCATCCCGACGCCCTCGTCCAGGTAGGCAGCAAAGATGCGGGTGGCAAAGAACCCGGGGCCGTCTCGTACAAGAATTGCAACCTTCCCGGCGAACAAAACCCATTCCAAAGCGGCCTCGACCGTAGATCCGGACGTCTCCTCGCCTCGTACAACCTCGACTAACGCCATCCTCTCCGCGGGTGAAAAAAAATGCAATCCGATGAACCGCTCGGGCAGCCGGAGCTCCCTCGCCAATCCGGAAATCGGGAGCCCCGAGGTGGTGGAAGCGATGAACGCGTCCGGACCGAGCACACGCTCCAGCTGTCGCAATACGGTGTTCTTTGTTGGTCGGTCTTCTGAAACCGCCTCAATTGCAAGACCGCATCTCGACAGATCGGGACCATCGATCAGGGTAGGCTTGATCCGTTCGAGAATTTCAGATCCTTGCAGTCCCGCCGAATTTCCGCGCGTTTGAAGACGCTCAAGTCGCGCTCGGATACGGTCGACGCCCCTAAGCGAGCCCATAATGTCGCGCCCGCACAACGCCACCTCGGCCCCGGACGAGGCGAATACCAGCGCGATGCCGGCTCCCATCAGCCCGGTACCAACGACCGCGACCGTGCGACGCCGATCGCCGCCGGGGCCAACTTCCATCATAACAACCTACAATCTTTAGACGATCGCAAGCCTGAATCCCGTCAGTCCTGAATGTTGGTTCGGTCTGCGGAAGGTGCTCCACAGGCGTCCATATCCGTTCGATATCATGAACCGATTTACGATTTCAGCCAATGGGCCGGATCGAGTCAACCTACGAAAGATCCAGCGAAGATCGACGCCATCAAAGACGACCACATATCCATGCACCGGACGACATCCTGCCGCCGGATAGTCCGCGCACGGCTTGTCATTGTCGTACACTTATATACGAATGTCGGCGCAGATTGAACGCGTTGCGAAAACACAGCAACTTGAGGAGCGCATGGTCTTGATCATTCGTCTGGCCCTGATCCTGACACTGGCGTCACCAACCCTCGCTACGACGGCGCAAGCCGACATGAAGCGTTACGATCCAGGCGCTTCGGATACGGAAATCCGGATCGGTCAAACCATGCCATACAGCGGTCCTGCCTCATCCTATTCGGTCGCAGCCATTGCTCAAGCAGCGTATTTCGCAAGCCTGAACGATCGCGGCGGCATCGACGGCCGAAAGATCAAATTCATATCGGTCGATGATGCATATTCGCCGCCCAAGACGGTCGAGCAAACACGTCGGCTCGTAGAAAGCGAGGAAGTGCTTCTGCTTTTCCAATCGCTGGGCTCTGCAACGAACGCCGCCGTACAGAAATATCTCAATGCTAAGCACGTCCCGCAGCTTTTCGTCGGGTCCGGCGCGACACGGTTTGCAGATCCCACAAATTTCCCGTGGACGATGGGGTGGGCACCTGGTCTTGCATCCGAAGCCAAAGGATATGCCCGTTACCTCCTTGCAGCCCGTCCGCAAGCTAGAATTGGCATCTTATGGCAGAATGACGATCTTGGACGAGATTCGCTCACGGGCTTTCGCGAGGGGATCGGAAATCATGGCGCGGCGGTCGTCAAGGCTACCTCATTCGAGACTTCTGATCCGACCGTGGATTCCCAGATTGTTCAGCTGAAGGCAGCTGGCGCTGATGTCGTTGTCCTCTTGGCGACGCCCAAAGCGACCGCGCAGGCCCTACGCAGGATATCTGAAATCGGCTGGAAGCCACTCATCCTACTTCTCTACAACTCGTCATCGATTTCCGGCGTTCTAAAGCTAGTCGGCTTCGACCGGGTACAAGGAGTCATAAGCTCGACCTATCTGAAGGACCCCGACGACGCAGCGTGGCGAAATGATCCCGCCATAGTGGCGTGGCGCGAGTGGATGGCAAAGTACAACGCCAGCGCCGATACCCACGATTTTCTGAATATGTACGGATATGCGAACGCTCAGACCCTGGAATACGTCCTGCGCCGATGCGGCGACGATCTCACCCGGGAAAACGTCATGAAGCAGGCGTCGCACCTTGATTTTGAGTCACCGCTTCTGCTCCCTGGGATTTCTGTTGAGACCCGACCAAACAACTATCGACCAATCAAGAAGATGCAGCTGCGCAAATTCGAAAGAGATCATTGGGTGCCGCTCGAAGGATTAGTCAGTGGCGAATAATCTTCCGACACGAGATATCGCGCTACGGAAGGATCCGAATGCTCCGAATGCCGAATTCAGCCGCCAGTTCGAGCAGCGACAGCTTGCGCCGTGCAATCTTGTCCTTCGTGGCCATGTCGCTCCCCCGATCGGGTTGCGGGGATGTCTGGCGACACCATCAAACCCGTCACAGGCGGCCTGGCCACACCCCTGCGGGCACGCGCCATCGGGACGTAGCCCACTGTCAAGTGATTACGATCTCAGGACAGCCTCCCACTTGAGGGACGCAGTGATCACGCACCAGACCGCCGTTCTTTCCGAACAATGTTTCGTTACGATTCACTCCTGCTCACCTCGCAACCAGGATTCCCGGCGCGCGGCGGTTGTGCCCGGCCATTGCGAAGATCGCGCACGCGGCGACGAGCAGGGGGACGCCGCCTGCATAAAATACATTGGCTGGCGTCCAGCCGGATGCCAGGGCTGCACCGACAGCCATCGGGCCGACGATGCCGCCGAGCCGACCTATACCGAGCGCCCAACCTACGCCGGTCGAGCGCACGGCCGGCGAATAATGAACCGCTGCGAGAGCGATTGCGCTCTTCTGGCCGCCGCTGATGCAGACGCCTGCGAGAAAGCAGGCGGCCATGACCACGGCGACCGACATGGACAGCGTTAGGCCGGTTAGTGCGACGATGGCCGCCCCCGCGAGGTAAAGCACGCCGACCGTCACGTAATATCCGAGCCTGTCCATGCAGGGGCCGACGACGAACGCAATCAGGATGCCTCCGATCGTCGTCAGCGAGGTGGTCCACGCCACCTGATCCATCGTGTAATTCAGCCCCCGCAGGACCGTCGGCAGCCAGCTCTGGAGCGCATAGAATTCGGCGAGATTGATAAAGAAAACGAGCCACAGCAGCGAAGTGCCGATGCCCCGGCGCTGCTGGAACAGGCGCTGCACGACGCTGCCGGGCTCACGTTCGGCTGTGGTGAAGACCGTATCGGGCGCGAGCGCGAGCGCGCCATCGATTTTATTCAGGATGGCCGCGATACGCGTCGGCTCCCGGTGCTGTAGGGCGAGATATTCGAGGGATTCTGGAAGGATCGCGATGAGTGCGATTGCGAGCGCGATCGGCGCAAGCCCGCCGACCCAAAACAACGCGCGCCAGCCATACTCCGGGATCAGCTTTGCTGCGGCGTAGCCCGCGATGACGAAGCCGAGGGAGAAGCCGCAGTAGATGATTAGCACGAATGTCGCTCGCAGACGCTTCGGGGAGAAATCGCAGGCCATGGCGACCGCGCTCGGCGCAACGCCGCCAAGCCCGATGCCCGCGAGAAATCGAAGCGCTATCAGCTGAGGCAACCCTTGTGCATAGACGGTGAGAAGAGTGAAGACGCCGAAGCAGAGAGTTCTGCGTATTCCGACGAAGCCGGCCATGCATTCCAACTGGAAGCCGGCCACCTGTTCCGATCTGAAGCCGGCCGGCATTCCGATTTGATGTCGGCCACCG
>JAJYAH010000536.1 GCA_021779635.1 Pseudomonadota bacterium
AATCGTCCTCGAAGATCGGCACGCCATATTGTTGCGCGAGCCGCAGGAGTTCGGCGCGCCGCGCTTCCGGCATGATGGTGCCGGTCGGGTTCTGCACGGTCGGGATGGTGTAGATGTATTTCGGCGTGATGCCGCGGCGCTTGAGCTCGGCGAGAGAAGCGGCCAGCGCGTCCATCCGCATGCCCTGATCATCGAGCGGAATCCCGATCGCGTTGACGCCGAGCCGCGTCAGCCGGTTCAGCGCGCCCTGATAGCTGTCCCGCTCGATCACAACGGTATCGCCGCGGGCGAGCAGGGTGGCGTTGACAAGGTCGAGCGCCTGCAGCGAGCCCGAGACGATCAGAATGTCGTCCGCGGCACATGCGATGCCGGCATCGCGGGCCAGTTTCGCAGTGAGAAACTGACGCAACGGAAGGTAACCCTGGGGCCCGCTGGCCAGACCATAGGTCGCGAGCGTCTTGCCCTCACGTCTGAGCACGGCGTCCACCGCGTCGATCAGGCCCTCGACGGGCACCTGATCCGGGTCGTTGTTGCCGCCGACAAAACTGTATCTGGCCAGCCCGGTCCATTTCGCCGCGGGCGCGGGCAATCCCGCGGGCAGCAGGGGCGTGAAGTCAAACATTGCGGAGGCCATCAGCGCCGTCTCCCTTGTTCTTTATTGGTTCCGACCTTAAGCAAGTCTGCAGGCTTTGTCGCCACCGTATCGCTACACCGCCGGAGCCGTTCTGCCCTGCGTAATGAAGCTGGCGCGGGCATGCGAGTCCGGCTAATGCTCGCCACGCGCAAAGTGAGACCCTTGAATGGCCGACCCGATCCAGGAAGTTCTGCACGCCTTCGCCAGCGGCCAACTCGTCGTCGTCACCGATGACGAGGACCGTGAAGGCGAGGGCGATCTGATTGTCGCGGCATCGCTATGCACCGCCGAGAAGATGGCGTTTATCATCCGCCACACCTCGGGCATCGTCTGCGCGCCGATCACAGCCGAAGACGCGCGCCGCTTGCGGCTCGATCCCATGGTGGCGCACAACGAGTCCAATCATACCACCGCCTTTACCGTCTCGATCGACTACAAGCCCGACAGCGGCACCGGTATTTCGGCGGACGAACGGGCTTCCTGTTGCCGGGCGCTGGCCAATCCGAATGTCGGCGCCAGCGATTTTGCACGGCCCGGTCACGTGTTTCCGCTGATTGCGCGGGACGGCGGCGTGCTGCTGCGCTCCGGCCATACCGAGGCGGCGGTCGATCTCTGCAAGCTGAGCGGCCTGCCGCCGGTCGGCGTCATCAGCGAGTTGATGAACGACGACGGCACCGTCATGAAGGGCGAGCAGGTGGCACGGTTCGCCGCCGCCCACAGGCTCAAGCATGTCACCATCGCTGACATGATCGCCTATCGCCAGGCGCGCGAAAAGCTGATCGAGCGGGTCTCGACATTCACCACGGAAAGTCCGATCGGGCCGCTGCAGGGCTATGCCTATCGCTCGCCGTTCGATTCCATCGCCCATGTCGCGTTCGTCTATAACGGCATCGGCGACGGCAGGAACGTGCTGACCCGGTTTCACAAGCCCAATATCGTCAAGGACATCTTCACCGGGCCGAAGCGCATGCAGGCCGTGCTCGAACATTTCAGGAAAGCCGGCAGCGGCGTGCTGGTCTACCTGCGCGACGGCGCCGCCGGCGTCCCGGTGGCACCGCTCGCCGAGGAGAAATCCGCCGAGGCCGACCGCAACAAGCAGTGGCGCGAGGTCGGCGTCGGCGCGCAGATCCTGCGCGATCTCGGCGTCACATCGATCCGCCATCTGACGTCGTCGGTGCATGACTACAAGGGGCTGTCCGGTTTCGGCATCGAGATCGTCTCCAACGAACTGCTCGAGAGCTGACGCGTCGTCATTTGCCGGATTTCGCGCGTTCGCGCACCCCGGAATGACGGAAGCGAGGAGCATCCAATTCAATTGCGCTTCCGCCCGTAGCGCTTTAACTTGGCGAGCAAATTCGTAAAGGACAGAGACGCGAAAGGAATTTTCATGAGCGTGCGCCCTCAGGCCAAGGACAAGCCGGCCCCCGTGAATTTCCAGTGGGACGATCCGTTCATGCTGGACGAGCAACTCACCGAAGACGAGCGCATGATCCGCGACACCGCGCGGGCCTATGCGCAGGACAAATTGCTGCCGCGCATCGTCAAGGCCTACATGGAGGAAAAGACCGATCGCGAGATCTTCAACGAGATGGGCGAGCTCGGCCTGATCGGCATCACGCTGCCGGAAGAATATGGCTGCGCCAATGCGAGCTACGTCGCCTATGGCCTGGTGGCGCGCGAGATCGAGCGCGTCGATTCCGGCTATCGCTCGATGAATTCGGTGCAGTCGTCGCTGGTGATGTACCCGATCTATGCCTATGGCGACGAGAACCAGCGCAAGAAATACCTGCCCAAGCTTGCCACCGGCGAGTGGGTCGGCTGCTTCGGCCTGACCGAGCCCGACGCCGGCTCCGATCCCGGCGGCATGAAGACCCGCGCCGACAAGGTCGCCGACGGTTACCGGCTGACCGGCTCGAAGATGTGGATTTCCAACGCGCCGATCGCCGACGTGTTCGTGGTGTGGGCGAAATCGACGGAATATAACAACCAGATCCGCGGCTTCATCCTGGAAAAGGGCATGAAGGGGCTATCGGCGCCGAAAATCGGCGGCAAGCTCTCGCTGCGCGCCTCGGTCACCGGCGAGATCGTGATGGACGGCGTGGTGGTGCCGGAAAGTGCGCTGTTGCCCAACGTGTCCGGCCTGAAGGGGCCGTTCGGCTGCCTCAATCGCGCCCGCTACGGCATCTCGTGGGGCGCGATGGGGGCTGCGGAAGACTGCATGCACCGCGCCCGCCAATACACGCTCGACCGCAAGCAGTTCAATCGCCCGCTGGCGGCGACGCAACTGGTGCAGAAGAAACTGGCGGACATGCAGACCGACATCGCGCTCGGCCTGCAGGGATCGCTGCGGGTCGGCCGATTGATGGACGAAGGCAAGATGGCGCCGGAGATGATTTCCATCGTCAAGCGCAACAATTGCGGCAAGGCGCTCGACATCGCGCGGATGGCGCGCGACATGCATGGCGGCAACGGCATCCAGATCGAGTATCACGTGATGCGCCACGCCGCCAACCTGGAAACCGTCAACACCTATGAGGGCGCGCACGACGTCCATGCGCTGATCCTCGGCCGGGCCATCACCGGCATCCAGGCGTTTTCGTAACTACTTCGACCTCATCCTGAGGAGCCAGCATCTTGCGGGCGTCTCGAAGGATGGCCGCACGACAGATCTTGCCGCATGCTTCGAGACGGCCCTGCGGGCCTCCTCAGCATGAGGGCTCGGTAGGAAGCGTCGCATTCCCTGAAGGTTACTGGCATGGCTGACAACGACGACATCCCGTTCAATCGCGACTTTCCGCTGAAGCCAGGCGTGGTCGATGAAGTCCGCCCCGGCGTGCGGCGGATTCTGTGCAACAATCCGAGTCCCTTCACCTTCACGGGCACGGTGAGTTACATCGTGGGCACCGGCAAGGTCGCGATCATCGATCCGGGCCCCGACGACGAGGCCCATGCCGCGGCACTGCTGCATGCCGTGCGCAATGAGACCGTGTCGCATATCCTGGTCACCCACACCCACCGCGACCATTCGCCGAACACCGCGCGGATCAAGGCCGCCACCGGCGCCCCCGTCTATGCCGAGGGTCCGCATCGCGCGTCGCGGCCGCGCTACGAGAGCGAGAAGCACAATCCGGAATCCGGTGCCGACCGCGACTTCAGGCCCGACGTCGTGGTGCGTGACGGCGAGACCATCGAAGGCTCCGGCTGGGCGCTCCAGGCAGTGGCGACGCCGGGCCATACCGCCAATCATCTGGCGTTCGCCTGGCAGGAGCGAAAGATGCTTTTCGTCGGCGATCACGTGATGGGCTGGTCGACCTCGATCGTGGCGCCGCCGGACGGGTCAATGGTCGACTACATGGCCTCGCTCGAAAGACTGACTGACCGGAATGAGGATTTGTATTTTTCAGGTCACGGACCGGAAATTCCGGACGCTCAGCGCTATGTGCGTTTCCTGATCCGGCATCGCCAGGCGCGCGAGGCGTCGATCCTGCATCGCCTCGCAAAGGGCGAAGCCGATATTCCGACCATGGTGCGCGCGATCTATATCGGCATCGACCCGCGGCTGACGACGGCGGCCGGCTATTCCGTGCTGGCGCATCTGGAGGACATGGTCGTGCGCGGGATCGTTGCGACCGATGGCGACCCGGTGATCGGCGGCACGTATCGGTTGGCGTGATATTTTGACGTCGTTCCGGGATGGCGATCGCTACTTCTTCACGACTTTCGGCGCCACCTTCGGCGGGACAATCGGTTTCTTGACCGGCTTGAGGCTGGCATTGTCGACGGCGTTGTTGATGTCGTCGATCAGCTTGGCGATGCGCGCGGCGTTGCTGCCGAGGTCGCTTTCGAAATAGCGCGACGATGAACGGATATCGACCCGCGAATCCTCGCCGTCGGGCGTGATACGGATCGACACGTCCTCGCGAAATCCCATGATCGGCGTCCGCGCCACCGCCTCGATGTGGCCGATGCGGCGCGGCGGCTGCGGCGCGCGTTCGTCGATCACCAGCCATTTGCGCCTGGTGACCAGTTGCAGCGTGATCTCAAAGGCGCGTTGCACCGGAACCTCGAGTTCCACCGTCTCGATATCGGGATAGGCCACCCGCTGCTGCTCGGCCGAATACAACCCGGCATAGACGGCGGTGTTGGCGCCGTCGCCGGTGCGCAACTGCGCCAGCGCATCGAAGCGCGGCGGATCGATCGGGTCGGTGGTGATGTCGTGGATCGGCGGCAGCCGGCGGTATTGCAGGCCGAGATAGGCCGGGTAGGCGAGCACGACCGCGTCGATCAGCAGCGCCAGCAGGACGCGGCTCATGCCGCGCGAACCGTTCTGCCAGATCGCCGCGAAGGCGGCGAAGCAGACCAGAATGGAAAGACCGGCGCAGGCCAGCGCGCCGAAGAACGTCGCCAGCGCCGGTTTCATTTCGAGGAAGCCGAAGCGGACGATGATGATCGAGACCAGCACCGCTACAGCCGAGAATACCGCGAGGTTGCGCGCCCATGATGCAAGGCTGGACACGGGCTCCGACTGATAGGGAGCGGAAAACCTGCGGGCCATCGCTTCAATTCTGCCGGGTTGGAAACCTTGCGGGGCGAAATATGCCGGGCTGCTTGAGACCACGGACCTGCGGCGAATTCAAGGGGAAGTGAGCGAATAGCGAGTGGCGAACAGGGGAAGCAAGAGCGCGCCCGAACCTTCTTATTCGCTATTCGCCCCTCGCCCTTGCCGCCTGCTAAGCCGCCGCGTTGGGGAAATGGTACGCCTTGAACTGGTCGCGCAGGGAGGTCTTCAGG
>JAJYAH010000537.1 GCA_021779635.1 Pseudomonadota bacterium
TCTCGCACGCAGCGCCAACCCATCATTTCGGCGACCTCACGGGCCTCGTCAGCGAACTCGCCGCGATCGGGTTTCGGCAATTCAACGCCGCGATGTCGATTGCCAGTGAAGCGGGCACACTGCCGGGCGAAAAGGCGAAGGCCCGCGCCAGAGCCTATGTCGCCTACGCGCGGGCGCATCCCGGGATGTACGGGCTGATGTTCCGTACCGAGCGCCTCGATATGAAGAGGCCGTCGCTGCATGCGGCCGCCAATGCCTCCTTCGCGGGGCTGGCCGGCGCCATCGGAGCCAGCCGGCACGAACAGATTTCCGAAGAGGCGCTGTCGCTCGAACAGGCCGCAGCGATCGCGCGGGCGTGGTCGCTGGTCCACGGCTTCACCATGTTGCTGCTGGACGGCCGGCTCTCCGACATCCTTCGCCGGGTCCCGAAAGGCACCGACGCCGAGACCTTGCTGGACACCATGCTCAGTTCGACCTACGCCCAGCCGCCGGAGCCGTAGTCAGCGCCATTCTTGCGGCGGGGCGCACGGTCGTGAGCGAAAACCGTCATATTGGTCCGATCGGCGCAATCTGGGGAAGGTTCACGTCCGATGCGCGAAACACCTGACATTTCGCCGGAATCGTTTTAGAACTGCGGCTTCGCGATCCGTCGCCTTCACTAGCGTCAGTTCTTGTCGATCATGCCTGCCATTCCGTCGAATAAACCGTATCGTGTCGGCCGTTCCCGCACCGGGCTGGGCCTTTTCGCCACCAAACCGATCAAGAAGGGCGCCAAGATAGTCCGTTATTTTGGGCCGCTGCTGGATTGCCGGAAGAAGAAGGACGACGCGGTCGAGAACAAATACCTGTTCGAACTCAACGGGCGCTGGACCATCGACGGCTCGGTGCGCAAGAACATCGCGCGCTATATCAATCATGCCTGCAAGCCGAACGCCGAATCCGACGTCAACCCCCGCAAGCGCAAGGTCGTGATCCGCGCGATCAGGAAGATCGAGCCGGGCGAAGAGATCAATTACGATTACGGCACCGACTATTTCAAGGCGTATCTGAAGCCGATCGGCTGCAAATGCGACGCCTGCGAGAAGAAGCGCAAGAAGAAGCGCGCCGAGGCGAGGGCGGAGCGGCTGCGCCTGAAAGCCAAGGCAGAGAAGAAGGCTTTGAAGAAAGCCGAAAAACAGGCGGCGAAGGCCAGGGAAAAACGGCAGCAAAAACTGCAGGAAAAAGAACTGCAAGCAAAGCGGAACGGCCACTCGAACGGAGCCAAGAGGAACGGCGCTGCCAACGGCAGGCATCTCAATAGCAAGAATCTCAAAAATCTGAATGGCAAGCACCGTTCAAATGGCACGCTGAAAAGCTCAATCGTTGCCAGGCGAAGGACGCCGGCACCTGCGCTTCACGCCGAGGCGGCCGGCCCCGAGCCCTTTTTCGCTCGCGGCGGATAGGCGCATTCCGCCAGCGTGGTGGCGTCGAGTTCGCGCATAAAGGCCTCCCGCGCGCTGGCCAGCTTTGCCTTTAGGCGACAGCGCGGCGTCAATACGCAGCTTCCGCCGTCGTCGCGAAAACATTCGACCAGCGGATGTCCTCCCTCCAGCGTGCGCACGATCTCCCCGAGCGTGATCGATTGCGGCGGTCGGGCCAGCGTGAAGCCGCCGCCCACGCCGCGTTGGGTCGAGATAAAGCCGCCATCGGCGAGATCCCGCACCACCTTGGCCAGATGATTGCGGGAGATGCCGAACTCGGCCGCGATTTCGCCGGTCGCGAATGAACGCGTCGGCTCGCCGGCAAGCCGCATCAAGGCCCGTATCGCAAAATCCGTAAACGACGTCAGGCGCATGGGGGCCCCCTCGAAAAATAGAACTTTACGGACAACCAATATCAGTCTAAATAGGTATTTATAATACCTATTTAAGGAGGCCTGCCGTGACAGGGGCAGAACGGCGCGAAAAGATTGCGGCCGAGATCGCCGCAGCGACCGGCATCACCGAAGCCATGATCGAGCGCCTGGTGCGCGGCTTCTATGCCAGGGTCCGCAGCGACTCGGTGCTGGCGCCGATCTTCGACGCCCGGATCCAGGATTGGGAGCCGCATCTTCAGCAAATGTGTGCGTTCTGGTCATCGGTGGCGCTGATGTCGGGCCGGTATCACGGCACGCCAATGCTCAAGCACGTGCCGCTGCCGGTCGATGCCGGCCATTTTGACCGCTGGCTCCGGCTGTTCGAGGCCACCGCGGGCGAGCTTTGTCCTCCGCAGGCTGCCATGCATTTCGTCGAACGCGCGCGGCGGATCGCGGCGAGCCTGGAACTCGGGGTCGCGATTGCGAACGGCGTCACGCTCGACGTCGGCGACAGGTACTGGCGTCACCAAAGAGGAGCCGTCCGATGCACCACCGAACAAACGTCGTGACCGACAAGGGGGCAGCCAATCCTTATTCCGGCAGCAGCCTGGTGCCGATGCTGGCCGCCGGACTTGTTTTGACGCTGGCGGGAATGATCCTGGCGCTGGCCTTGAGCTGAACAAAATCGGTCGCCGCGAAGCCTCGAGCTTTTCGAAGCCTTGAGCTTTCAAAGCCTTGGGCTTTCAAAGTCTTGGGCCTTCGCGGCAAGCTTTGTCGAGACGACCGGCGTGGCGCTCAAGCCGCCACCGCGCCGCCGCTCCGGCGCAATCCGATATATTGCAACTCGGCGAGGGCGCCGGGCACGACCGCCTGTCCTGCGATAAAGACCTGGCCCAGCAAGTTCGGCGTCACCGCACCGGAGAATAACAGCGCGATGCTGGCGACCGTCCACGCCGCATTGATGGCGATCACGATCAACACCAGCGCCTTCGGCATCGATTGCCGTGTGGCGAGCCAGCCGACCAGCGCGGTATAGGCGATCAAAACCAGGCCGGTTTCACGCAGCAATTCTTCTGGCAGGTTGAGCAGCGGCGCCAACTCGCCGGCGCCGAAGGTAAGCAACAAGGCCATCATGCCGCTGGCGACGGTATCGAGCAGGAAGGCACGGCGCAGAAACACGGATGCATGGATCATGACAGGTCTCCTTGAGGTGAGCGTGGACGGGCGATGGACCGGGACGCCGGTCGGCGCCAGGACCGGAGCTGACGCAGCAGGCGGTTGCCGACGCTGGTCTCGACCGCCTGCACATGCACGAACACGAAGACGCCGGTGTTGTGCACCAGTGGCTCGGGCATGTTGAGGATGCGCGCCAGCAGCCGGGTCGCCAGATTGAGCAACCACGGAATTATGCTGGCGGCGATCGAGAAGGGGCTGGGTCGGCTAGGCGTGCTCATCGGTCATCTCCTGTGCTTGCGAAGATGATCCGGTCCGATACGCAAATCGATTACGTCGGAGGTAACGTCGCGCGGCCGACGAGAACGCTGTCTGTGCTGCCGGGATTTATGGCGAGAAAGATTTCTTCGCTGGTGCAGCAAAGCTAGTGCAGCAAATCCAAATCATAAAAAAAATTTTAGTAGGTCTCTCCATTGGAGAGGTACCTGCCGAGGAACATAATGTTTTTACGTGATTTCGATCGCTGGGCAACGGGAAATTTGCATCGTTGAGCAGCGATACAGCGAGCATCGATACAGGGAGAATTTAACAACGATAAGACAAAAAGGAGAAAATCAGATGACAATGAAAGCTTCATTGGTCACGCTGGCTACGGTCCTCACACTGTCAAGCGCGCTCGCAATGGCGAAGAGTGGCGGTCACTCCCACCATAGAGCCGCAAGCCCCGCGTTCCTCTCAGCGATGAACAGCATGCCTGCGAGCCAATCACAACCTCGCTATTGGGCTGATACGTGGACGTCGAATCGCTTGAACGGTCATGGAATAGACCGCCTTGGCGTTACCACCAACACGGGACGGATGTATAACGGAAACTAGGAACATCGCCGGAGGTTAACATCCTGACGGCAAGCCTTTGCGCCTGTGCTGGTCGCGATCTGAAAACGGCCGCGATGGAGGCCCCTGCGAAACGCAGGGGCCCTTTTTTTGACGTCTTAGCCGTCCCTGTAGCCGCCCGTTCGAGCGATTTCCTTACCTCAGAGGTAATGGAACGGGTGAAATTCGCATGGTAGTTCTCCTGCCATGAACACATCCTCTGCCACGGCACGCGCCGAACGAGCCCAGCCCGTCCATGTCGGTAATCACTTGCGCGAATGGCGGCAACGCCGCCATCTCAGCCAGCTGGATCTTGCCGGCGATGCCGAAATCTCGGCGCGCCATCTCAGCTTCGTCGAAACCGGCCGCGCGGCGCCGTCGCGGGACATGGTGCTGAAGCTGGCGGAGCGGCTCGCGGTGCCGCTGCGCGAGCGCAACGTGCTGTTGGTCGCGGCCGGGTTTGCGCCGGCCTTTCCGCAGCGCTCGCTCGACGATCCCGCGCTGAAATCGGCGCGGGCCGCGATCGATCTCGTGCTGAAAGCGCATGAGCCCAATCCGGCGCTGGCCTACGACCGGCACTGGAATCTGGTGTCGGCCAACCGCATGGTGATGCCGCTGCTGGAAGGCGTCCCCGCGCGTCTGCTCGGCCAGCCTTTCAACATTCTGCGTCTCGCCTTTCACCCCGAGGCGCTGGCGGCGCGCACCGTCAATCTCGCCGAATGGTGCAGCCATCTGTTGGAGCGGCTGCACCGGCAGTGCGAGGCGACCGCCGATCCCGAATTGATAAAGCTCTATCACGAGCTCAAGGCCTATCCGATCCCGGCACGTTCGGCGCCGCTGTCGTCCGACAACGTCGCGATACCCTTCAAGATGCGGCTCAACGGCGAGGTGCTGAGCTTTTTTTCCACCACGATGATTTTCGGCACGCCGGTCGACATCACGCTGTCGGAACTCGCGCTGGAGACGTTCTTTCCGGCCGACGATCTGACTGCCGAGCGGATGCGGATGATCGCGGCCAGTATGAAGTAGACGCAGGCTTTATTGGGCGCGCCGCGCCGGCTGCCGCCAGGAGCCAGAGCCGCGATCGCGGGAACGCTATTGCCCGGTCAGCGCGTCTTGCTGCGAAAAACGGCGGCGTCTGCACCCCTTCGCGAACAGCTGGCAGCGCCGGTACGGGAAGCGCGTCATCTAGTCGGCACCGCGTATCTCGCTGGAATCCGTATTCGTTACGCGCAAGGACACGGATGCTCGCGGACGTACGACGGTCACGGTACACGGCGCGCGGGAAGCAACGACGGTCGACACGCTACCCAGGATTCGACGCTGCCTGGAGTTTGCCCGCGCTCCCATGATGATATGATCGACGTGACTAACGTCGGCAAAATCCAGAATGGCATCCGCTGCGTCCAGGGCTTCAAGGACGTGATAGGTTATTTGACGATCGTGCAGTCGCAACGTTTCGGCCCAATCCTTCAGGTGTGCCAGCCGGCTGACATGCTTGTTGTGGCCACTTTCATCGAGCGTACGGTCTATGGC
>JAJYAH010000538.1 GCA_021779635.1 Pseudomonadota bacterium
ATCGGGCTTGGACTGCAGCCCTTTGGGCGAGAGCCTCAAGCTCAGGAAATTGCGAGACTCCTTTGGGAGGGGGCAGGACAAATTCGGTACGCTGGCCGCGCAGGGAATCGAACCGCACAGTTGGCACACGAATAGATTCTACGATGCAGCATCAGGAACGATTGGTGCTCGACAGCGTGACCGGACACAAAACACATTGACGGCCTTCGGCCGACTCGCAGATGGCTAGCGTCGACTCCGTTGTCCGGGCTTTGAACCGTTTCACCAGGGCACAGCGACGGCAGAACTCAAGATCAACTCTCGAAATGAGAGTATTGCCTCTACTTGCCTCCCCGGAGGGTATCAGATGGCAGTTCGCCGAATTCAGCATAGTAGTGCTTGGAAAAATGTCCGTGATTCGCAAAACCGCATTTAAGTGAAATGCCCGTAACCGTTACACCAGGCTTGGCCTCGATCAGCATGCGGCGAGCGTGCTGCAGTCTGAGCCGTCTAATATGGTCCGAGACGGTGCTGCCTCTGGCTTTGAAAAACCGGTAGAGGCTCCGGTTGCTTACTCCGTTACGAGTTGCAATTTCCTCGACGTTTAGCGGCTTGCTCCAGTTCTCTTCGATATATCTGAGAACGTTCCGCATTTTACTGGGCACAGCCTGCAGACAGCTATCCTTCCTGCTGGTGATGTCAACGGTGGCGCCGATCAGGTTTGTTACGTTTCCAGCGACGTCGTAAATGCAGGTCGCCAATCCACGCAACCAGCGTACGCGGCCACTTTCGTCGACGATCCGATATTCCTGCACGTAGCCGGTTCCTGACGTGATCGCCTTCCGAACAACAGAGGCCACTGCGTCCCTGTCATCGGGATGAACGCGCGCGAGCAGAGTTTCGAGCGACGGCGCTGGACCGACCGCAGATGCACCGAACAGCGCATTATAGCCGCCCGATATATCGCTTGAGTTCGTCTTGACAGAGAAATTCCAGGTCGAAAGTCCGCCAACATCCCGCGCGGCAATCAGCTGCCTCTCTACGAGCTTTGATTCCGTGATATCGACGATAGCCGCAGAGCACCAACGCAGTGCGCCCTTGCTATCCCTGAGTCCACGCACGGTAACGTCAGCCCATACGATATTGCCTTCGGCGCTCTGGTAGCGCTTGTCGATCCTGTAGGATGAGACTTCTCCAGTTAGAAGGCGATGCTGCTCCGCGTCGTTACGCTTACGGTCCTCAGGATGGGTGAGGTCGCGGAACGTGATCTTCCCGTCAGTCAGTTGCGCCTCAGCAAAGCCGAGAATGCGACAGCATTCCTGATTGACAAACAGGAACCGACCGGTGCGCGCGTCTACCAACGAAAGTCCTACACCCAAACCGTCCAGAAAGGCACGCGGCATAGATGCGATCTGTTCGAGCTCCCTGTCGGACATGCGCTATTCTCGGAGGTTCAAATCTAAGGACGGGTGACACTGGTGGACAATTACACGTCGACCCAGTTCCCGCCGAGCTTGAGCCGATGGCGAACCAACCCAGGCTTGAGCGATGCCTCGATGAAGCAGCCCTTGATCGCGGCCGCGACCAATCGGCGCTTGTCGGACTCGGATGCGCCTCCACCGAGGTCAATGTCGAGCAGAAATCCGACCGGCGTACTCTCATAAGGAGCATTGCCGGTGTGGGTCGCGCGCCAATGCGCTCGCGCGCTAACCTCAATCGTTGTTAGTTCGATGCGCAGCCTGCGCGAAAAGGCACGCAGTTGTGTCATGATGCAGGCCGTCAGGCCGCTGGTGAAGTAAGCCAGTGGATAGGGGGCTGTACCGTCGCCGCCGTGAAAGGGACCCTCGTCGCTGGGGAGATCAACACTTACGGGCGCCGCGCCACGGAGGTGAACTGCGATATCGTTGCGAAATTTTGCGGTGTTGCGACCTTCAGCTTCGAACACAATGTCGATTGTGGTTACATTTGGTGCTGGATCCATCCGACAAAATCCTTTTTCAGAGAAGACATTGCTTGCGGTTGCCATTGAGATGTTTGTTGACCGGGGCGGTTCGCGCTACTGCGCTGGTCGTTACACCTGAAGACAAAAGTTCAAGCCCGATCCCGATGTTCATGCGTGTGTTCTCATCGTCCGCCGATACCTCGCGATCCTCAGGCGCAGGCTTGCCCGGTCTCGGCGGAGGGTATCGCCGCGGCCTTGCCGAGCCATTGTTCGAGCGCCGGGAGGATACGGGCGCCGGGCTGGAATCCGTGCGTGACGAGCGCATACTGATCGTCGTCACCTTTGCCCGCGATCAGGGTCGGAAATCCCCGGATCCCGGCGGACTGCGCGATCGCGAAATCGCCGCGCGTTTCTTCCACGGCCGCTTCGCTGCCGAACTCGCTGCAGAAGGCGGCTTCGTCCACACCAAACTCCGCGGCAAGGGCCGCCAGGGTGGCAGTGTCGGTCACGTCGCGGTTTTCGGCATAGAAGGCGCGGTGGATGCGGCGCAGGGCGGCGAGACCGGTGTCCATGCCGCGGCGCCGCAGCAACACGACGGCCCGGTTCGGCGGCTCGGTGTCGTAGACGAAGCGGTCGCGGTCGAAGAAGGCGAAGTCGAACGGCTGACCCGAGGCCGTGTGGACGTGCTGCCAGTGGTGGCGAACGTCGGCGCGACCGTGCGCGGTCATCGCCTGCTCGGTCCAAGGGCGCAGCCCGCCCATGACCAGGCGGATCGGCAGCGCGGGGCCGAAGCGCTCCTCGATGGCCTGGATCACCGGCGCGAAGCCCCAGCACCAGGAGCACATGTGATCGGCAAAATAGACGAGGTGCGGCTGGCGCATGATCGGATTTTTAGAGAGGCGGCGGACGAGGCTTGATTTAGATGGATCGTTCTATTATTGATGCCATATCAAGCCTCCTTGATCAAGGTCGATGCCGCGAGCCCGCAGCCTTTCTGACGACATCGTTCTCGAGCGCGCCATCGGCGTGTTCTGGCAGAACGGCTATGCCGGAACGTCGCTGCGCGACCTGACGCGGGCGACGGGCCTGAGTTCGGCGGCGCTCTATCACCGTTTCACCGACAAGGACGGCCTGTTCGTCGAGGCGCTGCGGCGCTACGCGGACGACGGGCTGGTGGAGCGTTTCGCCCGCCTCTCCGCCGCCGCCGATCCGCTCGGCGCGATCCGTGACTTCCTCGACGAGTTGATCGCGATGTCGCTGGCCGATCCGCATCATCGCGGCTGCCTGCTGGTTAACACGGCGCTCGACGGCGCGGCGACGTCGAATGAGGCGCGCGAACTCGTGCGCGCACGTCTCGGCGATGTGGAGCGGTTTTTTGCCGGGCGGCTGGAGCGGGCCGTCGACATAGGCGCACTCGATCCGAAGACAGACGTTCCTGCGAATGCCACGGCGCTGCTCGGCGCCGCTTTTGCCATCCGCGTGATGGTGCGCCTCGACCCCAAGCCCGAGCGGCTGCGAGCGCTGGCCGACCACGCGATCGCCAGCCTTCCCCGGCGGCCGCAAACCAGGAAGAAAATATCCCCCCGATGATTGACCTCCGCTACTGGACGACGCCCAACGGCCACAAGGTAACGATCTTCCGCGAGGAAACGGGCGTGCCGTATCGCGTGATTCCGGTGAACAGCAGCGCGGGCGATCAGTTCAAGCCCGAGTTCCTGGCGGTCGCCCCGAACAACCGTACCCCAGCGATCGTCGACGCGGCGCCTGCCGATGGCGAGCGAGCCGATCAGCGTCTTCGAGCCCGGCGCTAGATGGCAAACGCCTAGCCACTACCCTCAACGTCTCAGGAAAACTTCACAATGAACACGACGAGCAAACTTCATCCCGGCCAGCCCTTCAACCCTGTCACCTTGAAGCGACTCGATGGCGGCGAATTTACTTTCGGCGCCTCAGGCGGGTGGCAGGCGCTGTTCGTGATCCGCGGCCAGCATTGCCCGATTTGCAAGTCCTATCTCTCGGAAATCGAGCAGAGGCGCGAGGCTTTGGCGGCCCTCGGTGTATCCGTCGCCGCCGTCTCCGCTGACAGCGAAGCGCAGACCCGTGTCACCGCCGAGGCGGCGAAGGTGAACTTCCCGCTGCTCTACGGCATGGATGAAGCGACCATGTACCGGCTCGGCCTCTACGTGTCCGAGCCGCGTTCGGCGCAGGAGACCGACCATCGTTTCCCCGAGCCGGCGCTGTTCGTCGTCAATCCCCAGGGGGTGCTGCATCTCGTCGACATCGCCAATGCGCCGTTCCTGCGCCCCGACCTCGACCGTATCGTGCGCGGGCTCGGTTTCATCATCGAGAAGGCCTATCCGATCCGGGGCACGGTGAAATGAGCCAACTCGCCGGAATCCGCGCCTGCGTCTTCGACGCCTACGGCACGATCTTCGACTTCGCCTCCGCCGCGGCGCGATGCGCGGAGATTCCCGAGGACAAGCGGGCCGCGCTGACCAGCGTCTGGCGCAACAAGCCGCTGCAATACACGTGGCTGCGCTCGCTGCAAGGCAGCTACGCCGACTTCTGGCAGGTCACGGGGGAGGCGCTCGACTTCACGCTCGACAGTCTCGGGATCACGACGCCCAGGCTGCGGGATCGTTTGATGGACCTCTATCTGACGCTGTCGGCCTTCCCCGAGGTTTCCGACACGCTGCGGCGGTTGAAAGAGGCGGGTTTCGTCACCGCGATCCTATCCAACGGCTCGCCGGCGATGCTGGACGCGGCGGTGCGCAGCGCGGGTCTGAAGAACCTGTTCGATGCCGTGCTGTCGGCCGACGCCGTGCAGGTATTCAAGACCCATCCGCGCGTCTACGACTACGCTCTGCAACAGCTCGGGGTGCGCGCGGATCAGGTTTCGTTCCAGTCTTCCAACGCCTGGGACGCCTATGCGGCCTCCGCCTACGGGATGCGCGTGGTGTGGTGCAACCGCTACGGCCAGCGGCGCGAGCGGCTGCCGGGCGCGCCGGATCATGAGGTGCGAAGCCTATCCGAACTTCCGACGTTGCTGGCCTCGCCAGCCTGAGACCGCAAAGGGAGCCGCGCGTCATGCTCGCAGAAATCCGGCAGGCGGACGCGCCGCCCGAGATCGCGGCGATCTATGCTGACATTCGCGCGGTTTCCGGCGTGCCGATGGTCAACCTGATCTGGCGGCACTTCGCCACCCTGCCGGGTGTGCTCGATTGGGCGTGGACCGCGTTGCGACCGCTGGTCGGGTCAGAGGAGATGCAGGCGGCTCGGGCGCGCGTCGCCGCGGCCGTTGCGCTGCCGTCAATCCCCCGGCTTGCGCCGGAGGCCCTGGCGGAGGCCGGCCTCGATGCGGCCGGGCTGGACGCGCTGCGCGCCATGATGGCGGCCTATGTGCGCGGCAACCTGACGAACATGGTCGCACTCACCGCGCTGCGCCTGCGGCTCGATGCGCCGGATCGGCCGGCGGCGCAATT
>JAJYAH010000539.1 GCA_021779635.1 Pseudomonadota bacterium
TCTTCAACGTCTACAAGCCGCTATTGGCATATTGCATGATGCATTCCATCGAACTGCTTGCCGACGTCGCCCGCTCGTTCACGGAGAATTGTGTCGAGGGGATCCAGGCCGACGAAAAACGCATACGGGATCTGATGGAACGCTCGCTGATGCTGGTGACCGCGCTTGCGCCCAGGATCGGCTACGACAACGCGGCAAAGGTCGCCAAGACGGCGCATGCCCGCGGAACCACCTTGAAAGAAGAGGCTGTGCGGCTTGGCTTTGTTTCCGCGGCGGAATTCGACCGGCTGGTGCAGCCGGAAAAAATGACCCGCCCGGGCTGATCGCCTTACGGCGGACCGGCCTGGCTTGAATATATAATTATGATTCATAACGCCTAAAGACTTAGACCGGTCAGCTATCGTCGGCCCGCCGGCCCGTGGTAGAGCACGCGGGATTTCGTTTTCGCAAAGCAGAACCCCTATTTTGGTGCTATCAGAGCGCGGTAACGGGGATTTTCTCAATGACGGCCGAGCCGGCTGCGCATGATGGGGCGGGCATGGGGGATGTAGTCAACCTGAAGCGGTTCAAGAAGCGCGCTGAACGGCATCAGTCAGAGCAACAGGCGGAGGCCAATCGGACGCGCTTCGGCCGAACCAAATCCGAACGCATTCTGGATGAACGGCGCGGGAACCGTGCCAACGAGCTGTTGGATCAGCACCGGATCGACGGCGAGGACGCGTCATGAAATCGCCCGTCGTGAAACGCTCGATCGTGGTCGCCGGCCACAAGACCAGCGTCAGCCTCGAGGAGGCCTTCTGGAACGGCATGAAGGAAATCTCCGGACTCCGGGACATGACGCTGTCCGAACTGGTGGGCGAGATCGACAACAACCGCCAGCAAGGCAATCTGTCTTCCGCGATTCGCCTCTTTGTCCTCGATTACTTTCGAACCCGTGCGGGGTCCGTCCCGCCCGATGCAAAACCGCAGGGATCGTGATCCGGGCGCGCCCCACGGGGCGTCTGTCTGCAATCACTCTGTTTACAATCACTCTAAGGTAGCGCGCCATTCCGACCGCTGCGCTTGACCTATCGATCCGCCGTTGGAAAGAGAGGTCATGACCAGCACGGAACGAAACGACGCCCGGCCGCGAATGCCGTTGGGCTTGGCCAAGCGCGGCTATTCGGGTGTCATCCACCGCATCACCGCCGTCGATGCAGGTTCTGCGCTGTCGGCCACCGAACTCGAAAGCCGGCTGATCGAACTCGGCTTCGTCGAGGGCGCCAGGGTCGAGGTACTGCACGAAGGCGTGATCGGGCGCGATCCGATCGCCGTACGCGTCGAGAACGTCACTATCGCCGTCCGCCGCCGCGAGGCGATGGCCATCATTGTTGCTTGACGACACGGTCCCCGCGATGGAAGCCCCGTTGATGCATCTCGCCCTGGTGGGCACGCCAAACAGCGGCAAGACCTCGCTGTTCAATGCGCTCACCGGCAGCCGCCAGAAGGTCGCGAACTATCCCGGCGTAACGGTGGAGCGCAAGGAAGGATCGTTCGTCACGCCGCTGGGGCGTCAGGTTTCGCTGGTCGATTTGCCCGGCACCTATTCGCTGCGCGGCCGCAGTCCGGATGAAGAGATCACCCGCGATGTCGTGCTCGGCCGCACGCCCGGCGAGGCCGTGCCGGACCTCGTGCTGTGCGTGGCTGATTCCACCAATTTGCGGCTGACCATCCGTCTCGTGCTCGAACTCAAAAGCACCGGCCGGCCGCTGCTGCTGGTGCTCAACATGTTCGACATCGCCACCCGCCGCGGCGTTACCGTGGATGTGGCGCGGCTGTCCGAAGCGCTCGGCGTACCGGTCGTCACCTCGATCGCGGTGCGCAAGGGCGGTACCGCCGATCTGTTGCGGCGAACCGACGAAATCTCGGCGCGGGCGCCGGTCCCCTTGCAGCAAAATCTCTGGCAGCCGCTCACGGTCGCCGGATTGCGCGCCACCCAGCGCCAGGCCGACCGCATCATCGCAGCGACCATCAGCCTGCCGACCAGGCCCGATACCTGGACCGCGCGGATCGATGCCGTGGTGCTGCACCCGGTGGCGGGGCTCGCGATCCTGGCGCTGATCCTGTTCGTGATGTTCCAGGCGGTGTTCGCCTGGGCGCAGCCGCTGATGGATCTGCTGTCGGCCGCCTTCACCGCGCTGGGTCAATTGGTGCACGACACATTGCCGGCGGGCCTGTTGCAAAGCTTCCTGCAGAATGGGGTGATTTCCGGCGTCGGCAGCGTCATCGTGTTCCTGCCGCAGATCATCATCATCTTCCTGTTCATCCTGCTGCTGGAAGATTTCGGTTACATGGCGCGGGCGGCGTTCCTGATGGATCGCATCATGGGCGGCGCCGGCCTGCACGGCCGCGCCTTCATTCCCCTGCTCTCAAGCTTCGCCTGCGCGATCCCGGGCATCATGGCGACGCGCGTGATCGACAATCGCCGCGACCGGCTTACCACCATCCTGATCGCGCCGCTGATGACCTGTTCGGCACGTATTCCGGTCTACACGCTGATCATCTCGGCCTTTATCCCTGCCCGGCAAATTGGCGGCTGGGTCAACCTGCAGGGTCTGGTGATGTTCGGCCTCTATGCGGCGGGCATCGCCAGCGCGCTCGGTGTGTCGTTCGTCATCAAGTTCTTCATGTTGCGCGACTACGCGCCGGCACCGTTCATGCTGGAACTGCCGGACTACAAGATGCCGCGCGCCGGCAGTATCGCCATCGGCATCTATAACCGGGCGAAGATGTTTCTGCAGCGGGCCGGGACCACGATCTTCTCGATGATGGTGCTGATCTGGTTTCTGGCGTCGTTTCCGCTGCCGCCGGCGGGGGCAACAGACCCGGCCATCAATTACAGCTTCGCCGCCATGATCGGCAAGGCGCTGGAACCGTTGCTGATGCCGATCGGGTTCAACTGGCAGATCGCGGTGGCGCTGATCCCGGGCATGGCGGCCCGCGAAGTCGCCGTCGCCGCACTCGGTACCGTCTATGCGATCGAGGGCGGCAAGGAAGCCGCCGAGCAGATCGGACAGGTGCTCGCCACCAAATGGAGTCTCGCCACCGCGCTGTCGTTGCTCGCCTGGTACATCTTTGCCCCGCAATGCGCTTCCACGCTAGCCGTCATTCGCCGCGAGACCGGAAGCTGGAAATGGATGGCGGTCACCTTCGGCTATATGCTGGCCCTTGCCTATGCCGCAAGTCTCGCGACCTACAACATCGCCTACGCCCTTGGCGCCGGGTGAATTCCAAGCTCATTGCGACACCGCGGAAAGCGCGAGCAGCGACAGCAATAGCGCCGGCGGCATCACCACAAGGCCGAGCTTGAGAAACCGCGATGCGCCGACGTGCTCGCCCTCGCGCCGCAGCGCGATCAGCCAGAGAATGGTGGCCAGCGAGCCGGTCACCGACAGGTTGGGACCGAGATCGACGCCGATCAGGATCGCGCCGCTGACATGGGCCGGCACCTCAGCGATTTGACTGGTGGTCGCCGCGATCAGACCCATCGGCAGATTGTTCACAAGGTTCGATGCGACGGCGACGACAATGCCGGCGATCCAGGATGTGATCTGCGGCGAGGTCGTCGAGGCTTGCTTCAGGACCCGCGCCAGCCCTGGTAATACGCCGGTGCGGTTGAGGCCTTCGACCAGGATGAACAGGCCGGCCACCAGCGGCAGCACCGACCAGGAAATGTCCCTCAGCACCGGCAGCGGCGACTGCCGTGCGATGATCAGAACGAGCGTCGTCACAATCGCGCCGGCGATGAAGGTCGGCAACCCCAGAGCCGACCCCCGCGCCGATGCCGCCAGCAGCACGACCGCCGTCATCGCGATTCCCAATGCCGCGAGTTGGCCGCCGCGGCCGAGCGGCGCGATATCGCCGACCGCGGCGACGGCCAGTTCGAGCTCGCGGCGTTGCGTCAGCCGCAGCACCGCATAGGTCACCACGATCGCGACCACGGACGGCAACGCGAAGATGCGCAGCCACTCCGATAGCGGCGGCATCTGCGCGCCGAACACGACAAGGTTGGCTGGATTGGAGATCGGCAGCACGAAGCTCGCCGCATTGGCGATGAACGCGCAAATGAACAGATACGGCAAGGGCTCAACTTTGGCGGCGCGGGTCGCGGCGTAGACCGCCGGCGTCAGAACCACCGCCGTGGCATCGTTCGACAGCAAAACCGTCACGATGGTGCCCACCACATAGACGATGAGAAACAGCCGTTTCGCCGAGCCATGCGAGTGCCGCACCGCCCACGCCGCGAGCCAGTCGAACAGGCCTTCCTGCCGCGCCACTTCCGCCAGCAGCATCATGCCGATCAGGAAGAAATAAACGTCGATGCCCTTGCCGGCGGCCGCCAGCGCATCCGGCCCCGGCAACAGATTGAGCAAGACCAGCAGCGCGGCGCCGGCCACCGCCCAGATGAACTCCGGCAGATTCCACGGCCGAACGATCACGCCGAAGGTTGCCAGCGCCGCAATCCCCCAGGTCGCCGCATGGGTCTCCGGCATCATTGCGCACCCGCCAGCGCGGTCGCCATCGGACGGTGCTCCGACCCGTTCAGCCGCGCACATGCCGGTTTGAGGACCGCGGGGAATCCAAGCCACAAGGCAATCGAGCCGAGCGCAAAGCTGCCGAGAATAACGAACATCGCGCTGTAGCCGATCCCTTGTGCCATCCAGCCGCCGATTGCCGGGCTCAGCGCCGCGCCAAGACCCTGCACCGTCATCACCGCGCCCTGGCCGGCGTTGACGCGCCCGGTGCCGGAGAGGATGCGCGCAACAAGGCCGGGGACGGCCACGCTCTGCAGGCCGGCGCCGATCCCGTCAAGGATCTGAACGGGATATACACCCCATTTGTTCATCACGCAGGCCGCGAGCACGCCGCGGATCGGCAGCGCGATAAACGAAATCAGCAGCACCAGCCAATAGCCCTCCTTCTCGGCGAGACCCATCGCAATTAAGGATACGAGGATCATCGTGCCTTGCGCCACGACGACGGTGATCGCGACAAAGCCGGCCGGATCCGCCTGCTTGGCCGAGACCACAGCAAGTCCGTACAGCGGAAGCATGGCGGCATTGCCGAGATGAAAAAACGCCAGCGCCGCGGCCAGAATCAGCAACGGCTTGCATTCGAGCAGCACGGTAATGCCGCCGACCTTGCCGTTGTCTTCCCCATCCTTGTTGAGCCCGCGCGCCTCGTCGTGGTCGATCGCGGCACTCGGGATCATCAGCACCGAGACGATCGAGAGCGCACCGAATATCGCTGCCAGCACCAACACCGCCGGAAAGCCGAACATCCATCCAACCAGGCCGGACAGGCCGGCGCCGACCATGTTGCCGGCGTGGTTGAACGCCTGGTTGCGTCCGGTTTGCCGGTTG
>JAJYAH010000540.1 GCA_021779635.1 Pseudomonadota bacterium
AACTTTGTGCGTACCATGCTTCGCTTAGCAGCTGTGCGCGAGCGGCTCCGCGTGGTCGACGATCAGATCGGATGTCCGACCTATGCGCCTGATATCGCAAGTGCAATCATCGCTATGGCACGGAAGATTAGAGATTCAAGCTGGCGTTCAGATTTCGCAGGCGTTACGCACCTTGCCGGACCAGATGCGCTGACTTGGTGCGCATTTGCACGCGAGATTATTCGGGCGAACGCCGAGCGCGGCGGCCGCTCCGTTCCGGTTGACCCGATCACCAGTTCCGACTTTCCCACGCCGGCTAGGAGGCCGGCGAATTCGCGGCTGTCGACGGCGAGGCTGGAATCCGTTTTCGATATACGAATCCCGCCGCTGAAAAGTTCGTTAGCGAATTGCTTAGATCAACTCACTCCGCATTGAATTAGGGGCGCATATGAAAGGCATTATCCTTGCCGGCGGTAGTGGAACCCGCCTCTATCCGATGACATTGGTCACTTCCAAGCAGTTATTGCCGGTCTACGACAAGCCGATGATCTATTATCCTTTGACAACGCTGATGCTGGCGGGGATTCGCGAGATTCTGATCATTTCAACTCCCCATGATTTGCCGTTATTCAAATCTCTTCTCGGGGATGGCAGCCAATGGGGGCTATCGCTATCATATGCGCCGCAGCCAAAGCCCGAGGGTCTCGCGCAGGCGTTCATCATCGGCGCCAAATTCGTGGAGGGGGGGCCGTCCGCCCTTATTCTCGGCGATAACATTTTCTTCGGCCACGGCCTTCCGGTGCTATTGGGGAATGCATGTTCCCGCTCAACAGGTGCAACCGTATTCGCGTATCGGGTGGCAGATCCCGAACGGTACGGTGTGGTCGCGTTTGATGAAGCCGGCAATGCCACCTCGATCGAAGAGAAACCGGAGCGTCCGAAGTCGAATTTCGCCGTCACCGGGCTTTATTTCTATGATTCCCAGGTTGTCGATATTGCCGCTAACATGAAGCCGTCCGCGCGAGGTGAGCTGGAAATCACGGATTTGAACCGCGTCTATCTCGACCGCGGGCAATTAGCGGTCGAACGTATGGGTCGGGGCTTCACTTGGCTGGACACTGGCACACCTGATAGTCTTTTAGACGCTGGAGAGTTCGTAGCGACGCTCGAAAGGCGCCAGGGAGTTCGAATTGCCTGCCCTGAGGAGGTCGCCTTTGGCCGAGGATTGATTGATCGGGCACAGCTTGAGCGCTTGGGATTGACGCTTGGCAAAAGCGACTATGCGCGCTACGTAACCAGCCTCGCCTTGGAGGACTGAAGCTCTCATTGCTCCTGGCGACAGTTGCCGCATGCCATCCTGTCTAAAAGCCGGGCATTGCCAATCGAGCCGTCAAGGCCACCTGCCGTCTTTGTCGGAGGGCAAACACAGTCGGCTCTGAGCTTGATGCGCAACAAGCAATTGACGCTCGTAAGGCGGATATTGGAGGACCAATCGCGCGCAATTGATCAGAGAGAAGTTTCAAGAGAGCTTTCGAGGGAATGAACCTAGCGGCGCACCTGCCAGGCGTCGACTGCGTCGCGCTCACTAGTCGGAGAGCGCAGCGGACAGGAATATCTTCGTAATGCGTTGGAAGATACAGGAGTTCGGAAACGTGTTAGGTCGCTTACTCGACCGTCTCGTCACCTCAATAATTCAGATTAGCGACGGCAGTGCCGTCGCCAGGAAATTGCCCCCGGGGATCAAAACGCCCTTGCGACGTTTCCGGCGGATCATATCGCGCGTCATTCCGTCTAGCGAGAGTTACGACAGATGGGTGAAGGAGTTTGATACGCTATCGGATTCCGATCGAGAAGGAATTCGCGCGCATATCCGCGATCTCGACTACACGCCGCTGATTTCTGTCGTTATGACAGTCTACGAGACGCCCGAATGGGCGCTTACAGAAGCGATCGACAGCGTCCGCCATCAGCTCTACCCGAATTTGGAATTGTGCATTGCCGACGATGCATCTACCGCTCCCTATATCGGCGACCTGTTGCGACAGGCCTCTGCGGAGGATTCCCGGATTAAATGGATGCGGCGGGAAAGGCGCGGCAATATTTCAGCCGCGTCCAACTCTGCTCTCGCGCTTGCTCGCGGCGAATTTGTCGCCTTGATGGATCACGATGATCTTTTGCCGCAGCATGCGCTATATGAAGTTGTCGCTGCGCTTAACAGAGATCCCAAGTTCGATATCATTTATAGTGACGAAGATACAATCGACAGAAAGGGGCGGCGCTATCTGCCCTATTTCAAAACAGATTGGAACATCGAACTCCTGCTTGGCCATAACTTGGTGAGCCACTTGGGTGTATATCGACGCACGCTTCTGCAGCGTGTCGGCGGATTTCGCGAAGGCCTTGAAGGCAGCCAAGATTACGATGTCGCCTTGCGCTGCGCCGACGCAACCGATCCTGCTCGTATCTGCCATATTCCTACTGTACTTTACCATTGGCGTCGCGGCTACGGCACTGCTTCTTTCTCCGAAGCGCAAGGGGCTCGCTGTTTCGATGCGGCTCTTCGGGCGATTAGGGATCACCTCGATCGACGCCATGAAGCTGGCGAGGTAGTCCCCCATCCGATCGGGCCGCAATGGAGTCGCGTGATTCGTCCCATTCCCAGCCCGGCTCCGCTGGTTTCTTTAATCATTCCTACCCACGACCGTGCCGATCTGCTGAGCCGGTGTATCAATGGTCTTCTCAAGCGGACAGAATATCCCGAGATCGAAGTTCTGATCGTCGATCACGAAAGTGAGCTGCCGGAAACATTTGACCTGTTCGAGGATCTTAAGCTGGACCCGCGGGTACGGATCATTTCGTGCAGCGGCGCGTTCAATTATTCCGCCATAAACAACAAGGCCGTGGCCGAAGCAAGGGGATCAATTGTCGGTCTTATCAACAACGACATCGACGTCATCAATTCGGATTGGCTGTCCGAGATGGTCTCATTAGCTGTCTTGGATAAAGTTGGTGCGGTGGGCGCCAAGCTGATCTATCCCAACGGTCGCGTACAGCATGGAGGAGTTGCTGTTGGAGTTGGCGGTATCGCCAACCATTTCAACCATGCAACACCGAGATGGAGCCCCGGGTATTTTGGCCGCAACGTGCTTACATCCTCGGTCTCGGCGGTCACAGGGGCTTGTCTGATTGTCCGCAAGGCTGTGTTCGAAGAGGTTGGTGGACTAAACGAGAAAGATTTGCCCGTTGCCTTTAATGACGTGGATTTTTGCCTCAAGCTTAGAAAGAAAGGCTATCGGAATGTCTGGACCCCCCACGCGGAACTGTATCATTATGAATCCGCCAGTCGAGGGACCGATACTACGCCTGGAAAATTAGCTCGTTTCAAGGCTGAAACACAATACATGCTCGACACGTGGGGATTCGAATTGCAGCGCGATCTTTTTTACAATGATAATTTCTCAATAGAGATCGGGAAATTCTTCCAGCTTGCGTTTCCACCTCGTCGTCAAAAGCCATGGCTTGCGAGGGGCAAGCGGCCGTATAATTCCTCTGCCTGAGTAGTTCGTGCAGCGGAGGCCGGTGCCAGCGGCATGGCCGACCCAGTCCGTCAAAAGTTGGCGATCCATCCCCGTGCATGGCTGCGCGCCGATGCGTAGGAGTGGAGGGAAGGAAGCGAGGAGAAGCTAATCGGCCGGGCGACGCATTTCTGTCGCATGGCGAGGGCTGGCACGATAGAGTGAACCGCCGGCCAGGACAACCTGATCCAGCGCCAGGCGTGAATCGATTTAAACGACAAGGTATTCGAGACGGTGGATACGGCCAATTCATACGCAAGAGTGAGGTCGGGGACTGACGATCCGGTTCGGCTCTCCGACTTTCATCCGGTCGCGTGTGAACGGCTCGCGCGTATCGGAAGCGCCAACGACGGCGGATATGTTGTCCCGCTCGGTGCCGTAAGCGCCGCCAATGCATTGCTCTCGTTCGGCCTTTCCCACGACTGGACCTTTGAACGCGATTTCAAGAAGCACAACGCGGACGCCGTTGTTCATTGTTACGATCACACGGTCTCGCTACGAACCGCCTTTGAGTACTCGATCGGTCAGTTGCTGCGGTTCGTTCTGCAGTTCAAGACACGTGCGCTGCGGAAAACCTTTACGTGGATCGACTACCTATTGTTTTTCCGAGGAGATAAAATTCATTTCCGGCAAAGGATCTGGCGCGACAACCAGGACAACAGCGCGACCGTCGAAGATGCGCTCGGCCGCCTGCCGGCAGAGTGCCGCGTTTTTGTAAAAATCGACATTGAGGGCAGCGAGTATCGAATCCTCGACGACGTGCTCCGGCATTCCCCGAATATCGTCTCAATCGCTATCGAGTTCCACGACGTTGATATCCTTTCTGAGCGGTTCAATTCCCTCGTCGAGAAAATCAAGCGTGACTTCTACGTCGTGCATATTCACGGCAATAACATGGGGGGCACGACGCCGTCCGGTTTTCCGATCGCCCCGGAAATTACGTTCCTTAACAAACGATTTTTTAGCTCGCCACCGCCACCATCGCGCCTGAAATATCCGATTCCCGGACTTGACCAGCCCAACAATCCCAGGCTTCCCGAATTCACGTTCGAATTTTGACCTAGCCTCGCTGCCCGCAGCAGGCCTATCGCAACCCAAGCAATAAATCCTGCAATTGAGCGCCAAAGCGCTCCGGCGTCATCGCCAGCATCCGGTCTCGCCCACGTTTTGCAAGAAGGCTTGCCGCTTGAGGATCTTTTACAATTCCCAGGACGGCTTGCTTGATCGACGCGACAGATTTTGGGTCGAATAACAGGCCAGCATCACCCACTTGCTCGGGGATTCCAAGAATCCCGGAGGCTGCAACCGGGGTCCCCACCTGAAATGCTTCATAGATCGGGATGCTCACGCTCTCAAACAGCGACGGCATAACCAAAGCGGTCGCCAGCCGGTATATCGCCTGGAGGTCATCTAGCTCCACATACCCAAGATGGCAAACACGTTCGTTCAATCCGAAGCTGTCGACAGCATTTATCACTGTTTCGTATTGGTCGCGTTTCTTTCCAGTGAGAACCAGCTTCAAGTCAGGGATTTCGGCCGCAACCTCCCGAAACGCCTCGATCAGCCGCAAATGATTCTTGTGGGTCCAGAATTGCGCCGGGTAGAACAGGAATTTCTCGGGCAACCGCAATCGAATTCGCGTCGCCTGTAAGCGCTCGCCGGTCTCCTCTGCCAGGAATTGCCGCAGCGGCGGCGCCGCTATCACCGCGACCCGTTCATCGGGCACGCCAAAATAACGAATGATGTCTGTCTTCACATAAGACGATTCGCAGATCACGCGCCGTGCCCGTCCCAACAACCGAGAGTGGACCTGATATCGCCAGGCC
>JAJYAH010000541.1 GCA_021779635.1 Pseudomonadota bacterium
GATAACGTTCAGGCTGAACGTTATCGATGTCAACCTGAACGGCACGTTCTGGTGCTGCCGCGCCTTCGGCAAGCACATGCTTGACGCCGGATCGGGCGCCATTGTGAATGTCGGATCGATGTCCGGCTTCATCGTCAACAAGCCGCAGGAACAATCCTACTACAACGCCTCGAAGGCCGCAGTGCACCATCTCACCAAGTCGCTTGCGGCCGAGTGGGGCGCCCGCGGCGTACGGGTCAATGCGGTGGCGCCGACCTATGTCACAACGCCCCTCAATGCGTTCGTCAAAAACAATCCGAAGATGTATGATGCCTGGATCGGCGGTACACCAATGGCCCGGCTCGGAGAGCCCGACGAAGTTGCGTCCGTTGTGCTGTTTCTGGCATCGGACGCCGCAAGCCTGATGACCGGAAGCGTCGTTCTTGTCGATGGAGGCTATACCTGCTGGTAGGCTCGCGCGGATCTTGAATGGGACTGGAATGAAGCAGGCGTTCATCGGTGTCGACGTTGGAACATCGAGCGCGCGCGCCGGTGTGTTCGACGAGTCGGGAATGTTGCTGGCGACGGCGAGACATCCGATCACGATCTGGCATGAGGCAGGCAACGTCGTCGAACAGTCGTCGTCCGATATCTGGGCGGCGTGTGTCGCCTCGGTGCGGGCGGCGATGGCGGAGGCAGCACTTCCTGCTTCCGCCGTCAAAGGCATCGGTTTCGATGCAACCTGCTCGCTCGTGGTGCTCGACGCCGGCGGCAATCCGCTGACGGTCAGCACGTCGGGCGACCCACGCCGTAACGTGATCGTGTGGATGGACCATCGCGCGACCGCCGAGACCCGCCTGGTCAATGACACGCATGACGACGTTCTTCGCTATGTCGGCGGCTCGATTTCGCCGGAAATGGAAATTCCCAAGCTGCTTTGGCTGAAGCGGCACTTGCCGTCGACCTATCATGCGGCCGGGCATTTCCTTGATCTCGCCGATTATCTTTCGTTTCGGGCGACCGGGTCGACCGCGCGTTCAACCTGCACGGTGACGTGCAAGTGGAATTTTCTCGCGCACGAACAGCGCTGGAGCGGCAGCTATTTCGAACGCGTCGGTCTTGGCGATCTCGCTTCGGACGGCTGCGCGAAAATCGGAAAGGACATCGTCGCACCGGGCACGCCGCTGGGAGCGGGCTTGACCGGATTGGCCGCGCTCGATCTCGGTCTCTTGGAGGGGACGCCGGTCGGGGCTTCGCTGATCGATGCGCATGCCGGTGGCATCGGCACGATCGGGGGACGGGTGAAGTCCAATGATTCCGTCGATGTGTGCGGCCACCTTGCCTACATCATGGGAACCTCGGCCTGCATCATGGCGACCACGGTCGAGCCTCGCTTCGTTCCGGGGGTATGGGGACCCTATTATTCGGGGATGGTCCCGGGCTTCTGGCTCAACGAAGGCGGTCAATCGGCGGCTGGTGCAGCCATCGATCATCTCATCAGGTCTCACCCGGCGTATAATGAGGTCGCCGCGGCGGCGCACGGTGCGGGCACGGAAATTCTCGAATTTCTCGAGCGGCGCATCGTCTCGGGTTCGGCAAACCCGGGTCAAGCGGCGCTGCTTGCCCGCGACGTCCACGTCCTGCCCGAATTTCTCGGCAACCGCTCACCGTTCGCCGATCCCGACTCGCGCGCGATCGTCGCCGGCCTCGATCTCGATGCCGATATCGGCTCGATGTCGCGGCTGTTCGTGGCCGGACTCTGCGGTCTTGCCTACGGTCTTGCGGATGTCGTCGATGTCTTTCGGTCGCACGGCGTCGACAGCAACCTGATGGTGATCGGCGGCGGCGCCGGGCGGAGTTCGCTTGTCCGGCAGATCATGGCGGATACCACTGGCCTGACGGTGGCGCTCCCGGAAACGCAGGAACCGGTCCTGCTCGGAGCTGCCATGCTGGGTGCGGTGGCGGGCGGTCTCTACCGGTCGATCGGTGAGGCCATGGCCTCGATGTCGGCGATCGGCTGGCTGAGTGAGCCGACCGCTCCGGGAATGGCCGACTTCCACCGATCGAAGCGGCAGGTTCATGGACTGATGCGCCAATTGGATCGGGAAAGCCGCAATGCGATGCGCGGGGCCGCATCTGATCGCCGGTCCTGACGGAAGATCGAGACCATGCTGTTGAGCTGCGGAGATGCCTTGATCGACTTTCTGCCCGTGAGGTCCACGGATGGGCGCGATGCCATTGTGCCCGTGGTCGGGGGGTCGTGCCTCAACATCGCCGTCGGCGCGGCGCGTCTTGGCGCCGCAACCGGGTTTGTGGGCGGAATTTCGACCGATCTGTTCGGACGCATGATTGCCGACCATGCCAGGGCCTCGCAGGTCGAGCTTCGCTATGCGACGCGCAGCGAACATCAAACAACGCTGGCGTTCGTGCGCAGTGTCGACGGCGAACCGCAATATGCCTTCTATGACGAGGGGACTGCATCGCGGAACTGGACCTATCGCCGCGGTTCCATTGCATTCGATGAGATCGACGCCATCCATGTCGGCTCGACAACCCTCATTGATGAAAAGACCGCGACCGAGACGCTGGCGATGGTCGAAGACGCCCGCGGATCGGCTACCATCTCATTCGATCCGAATTGCCGGCCCAACCTCGTCAAGCACAAGGCTCGCTACGTCGAGCGGATGGATGCTTTTGCCGCCAACGCAGCCATCGTGCGGATGTCGGATGTCGATTTTGAATTTTTGTATGGCGGCGGCGATTATGCGGGAAGGGCGAAGTCCCTCCTTGCGGCGGGTGCCGGCCTCGTGGTGGTGACGCGCGGCATTCAGGGAGCTCGGGCGTGGCACCGGGAGGCTGGCGCGATTGAAGTACAGGCGCCGATCGTCGAGGTCGTGGACACCATCGGTGCCGGCGACAGTTTTCAGGCTGCGCTGCTGTTCGCGTTGCATGCCATCGGACGGATCGAAACCGAATCGCTCGCGCAGGCCGGTGCCGACGAGCTTCGCCGCGCGCTGTCCTTTGCATCGATCTGCGCGGCCTTCACCTGTGGACAGGCCGGCGCCGATCCACCGCGACGGTCCGACGTGGGTCCGGAATTGTCTCGTCTGTTGTCGGGATCGTTCGAATGAACGGGGTGCCGCGGCGCGGCGATCATGCGATCGGAATCGCCGGCGCCGTGATATCGCAAACCTGAAGTTCCTTTGTCCCGATCGGCGCGCCTCGCCCCGTAGCTGATCCGACCTTTGCCTTATCCACGTCCGCACCCTCCGGCGTTCTGGCGCCGATCTTGATCGCGACCACTGCACCGAGGCCGATCAGGCAAACAACGACAAGCCAGATGATGGTTCTCATGATGCTTCTCGCCGCTCGCGCATCGGCGGCTATCGTGCCGCGAATATCTGCCGTGCATGGGTCATTCAAGAGGCCATCAATTTACGCCGTCCGCCCCGCCTCTCGCTACCATTCATAGAATAATCCATTTAACAAATGAGATCATCGGGGCTAAAGCCGGGGACTGTTCGGCCCAGCAGGAGAACGACGTGAACAACGAAGCGATCAGGACCAACGTCAAGGTGTGCATGTTCGATCAATACGGAACGGTCGTCGACATGCAGGGCGGATTGACGGCCGTCGCCGCGCCGTTTCTCAAGGACAAGGGCTGGAAGGGCAATCCCAACTCCTTTGTGACCTGGTGGCGCCGGACGCACTTTGAGAATTCGATGATCGATGCCCTGCTTCACCGCGAGCACACGCCATATCGCGAGATCGGTCACCGCTCGGTCGCCCATGTGATGGAGCGCGCCGGCATCCAATTCACGATGGATGAAGTCCGCTATCTGGTCGGCGAAATTGAAAAACTGAAGCCGTTTCCGGAGGTGCCGGAAGCCCTCGCGCGGCTGCAGACAAAATACCGGCTTGTTGTGCTCTCCAACGGCGATCCCGACATGCTCGAGACGGCCCGGCAATATCACAAGGTTCCGTTCGACCGGCTGATATCTGTCGCCGAAGCGAACTCCTTCAAGCCGCATCTGGCGACCTACACCAGGGCCGCGGAACTTCTAGGCCTCAAGGCGGATCAAATCCTGTTCGTCGCCAACCATGCCTTCGATTGCATCGGCGCGAAATCCGCCGGCATGCGCACCGCCTTCATCGACCGGCGCAGCCGCCCGTTCGGCATCACGCCTCACCAGCCGGACATCCTGGTTCCATCGATGAAAGATCTTGCCGATGCGATTGTCTGAGACGCAGGCGCCTGCCGATCAGCGCTTTTGCGGCACGGAAGGAAGGGCTCGGCCGGCAGGCCAAAGCAGCGAATTCATCTGATCCGCCATTCCCAGAATTCGTCACCCCGGTCCCGGCGTTGCGTCACCTCGAGGCGAATAAAGCGGTCATGGGCGAGCGCTGCACCAACCCATAATTCGTTCCATGCATCGAACACCGCAGGAGACAATGAAGACCGCTCCGCCATCAGCTTCCAGGTCGTCTGCCGGATGCTCGACGGCTCGACGGTGTCGTCGAGAACCGCGTCGTCTCCCTGCCCCCTGGCCAGGCGCAACATCGCCGTCTTGAATCCGGCCGGTCCGGGAATAACGCCTCCCAGGAGGGCCGCAACATCATCGAAGGTGTGCATGCCAACCAGGCGAGCGGCCGAAGCCGCGAGGTGCTTGCCCTCATCCGGGCCAAGCACCGCGATGGTTTCCGGCACGATCGAAGTGATGTACTCCATCGAATAGTTGCGCAGGACTTTCTGCAGCCGCTCTTTCGGCCAGTCCGTCGCCTCCAGGCGCGGTGCTCGCTCGATCTGGAAAGGCGGGCACGTTTCACCGGGGGAGAATTGCAGCCGCTCCTCGGGCGCAAGGTCGTGGTCCCGCTCCCTGTAGTACCCCTCGAGTCCCGGCTGACCATCGACGGTTTGCCCGGTGCATACGAATCCCAGGCGCGGATTGCCGAGCACGACGCCGTTATTGGCGTGCCAACCGCGCAGCATGGCGCGAGATATTTCCGAGGGGATGCCGCAGATCGCCGTGCCGGACCAGATCCATCGCGGCGGCGGATATCGGACCCAGGCTTTTCGATCATTTTCGTGGACGTATTCGACCTTCACGCCGCCAACCTGATTGGACAAATAATGATATTGCGCGCACGCGACCGCGTGCGGCAAATCCGCAAGGCCGAGCTTCCGCAGCCCCGGCAGGAATTTCGCCAGTTGTTGACGGCGAAAGGTGCGGAAAACAACCTCTGCGGCCTTTGCCGCGCCCGCGCGCGAGACAAGCATCAGGATCAGGCCGGTGAGGTAGGAGTGATAGATCAGTTCGACCGCTGCAAATGCGGGACCATCGGCCTCGCCGGCGCGATCGGCTTGCTTGCCTGTTGTCAA
>JAJYAH010000542.1 GCA_021779635.1 Pseudomonadota bacterium
GGTATCGGCTTCGCGCTTACGCACAAGCGGATTGTAGTGTCGAACGACGTCGGGTTCCCCGAATACAAAAACGCTCTCATGTTCAAATGGCAGTTTCAAGATGTTCAAGCTAACCGCCACTCGGCGAACGTAGGGAGAAAGCAAAATACCAATCAATCTCACGGCCGACCTCCGCGGGTTTGGCATTGCGTCACATTGTCCCCTTGACACGCAATGCTGCCAGAACTGGGCAACAAAGCAATAATTCATTGCCGGATTGCCAAGTATCAAACGATTAAAATACAGGCAGATCCTCGAACGTTTATGGGCGTTTCCGCCGACCGTTTACGTTGCAAATATTAGCCGGACGTTGGGCTAGTTGCCGAGATCGGCGACGCTCTTACATCATAGCGTACGGAATAGCGTACGGAACCGGGGGCCTTTCCATGCTCCCCCGGGGGGATAGGTTTGCGCTCCCCGCCTGACGCAAACGTAGAGCCTGCCCAACGCGGCTATGGAACGCGGCCGATCATGGTCGCAGCAGCCATTGCAGCGAGGCAATCTATGAAACCCGATCTCTACGCGGAGGTATCGGCGCGCATTATCGCCGAGTTGGAGCGGGGCGCAGCCCCCTGGATCAAGCCATATGGTCCGCAACACCCGGCGCGAATACACCGTGCAACGCTGTCAGCAACCGGCCCTACTCTGGATGCAACGTGGTGCTTTTGTGGATGGCGCAAGGGGCAGCGGGCGGTTATCGCACGCCGCGCTTTTGACGTTTAATAAGCAGGCTTTGGAATTAGGCGGCAACGTCCGCAGAGGCGAGCGCGGAACGAAGGTCTACTTCGTGAAGCAACTGCAGGTTCGCGACCAAGGCGCGGACGATAGCACGTCAACCCGCCTGATCCCAACGTGCGCGATGAACTTGCCCACGACTTCTTGCACTCGACTAGCGCGGACATCCGCGAAGGCAGCGGGGAAGCCTGCTATGTCCCCAACCGCGATTTCATCTCAATGCCGGCATTCGCCGCTTTCAGGAGCGCGGACAGCTTTTACAACGTGACATTTCACGAGTTGACGCATTGGACGGGACACAAAGCGCGTCTTGATCGCGATTTGGAGAACCGGTTCGGCACACGCAACTACGCAGCAGAGGAGCTAATTGCTGAACTGGGCGCCGCCTTCCTGTGTGCTGAGTTTGGCTTTAACGGCAAGGTCAGGAACGCGAGCTACATCGCCTGCGCGGTTTGGCGCTTGCCGAGCCGGCAGTGAGGGCGGCGTGATGGCCCCGCAAGCCCTACAGCACGAGCCGCTCCACGACATCGTCCCAGAGACCGGCATCAGCATCGAAGTGTTCTACGCGGACCGCACACTGGAGACGTTCGGCAGGGACGGCGCTGGTTGGTTCTGGTTGACGCGCCGCCGCGGCTCTTCGCCGGACGGTTCTGCTACCGGCCCATTTGCCACGGCCTACGGGGCATATCGTGGCGCGATGACTGGACTTCGAAGGTCGCTCAATCACTAATTTGAGAGTCCAGCTGCTTCCATATTGCTTCCGCGCACTGGCTTCGTGGAAGCAAAGCGGTTAGCAGACAACCAAAAGTGAAGTTATTGCAGATAGATGCTGGCGCGCCCGAAGAGATTCGAACTCCTGACCCCCAGATTCGTAGTCTGGTGCTCTATCCAGCTGAGCTACGGGCGCGTTTTTCGCTAAGCATTTCAGGGCGCAGGGCCCACCGATGCCGCATGCATTCGCAAGACATTTTTCGAAAGGTCACGAAAGCGCGCCATAGCTACCGGCTCCGGCCGGGCTTGGCAAGCTCCGGAAACGGCCCTCTGCCGGTCTTTCGGGGTCGGAAGCGGTGCCGAAGGAGCAGCCAAATGCCGTCAAAACCCGCCGCATTCGGCCTTACGCCCGCGCCCGTTCGTTGCGCACGCTCATCAGTTCCACCGGCCGGTCCGGAATCGTGATCCGGAAGGTGGCGCCGATGGTGCCCTCCACCAGATGAATGTCGCCGCCATGGGCGCGGACCAGTTCGGCGGCAATCGCAAGGCCGAGCCCGCTGCCGCCGGGCCGGCCCGACGACTGGAATGCCTCGAACAGGTGATCGCGGGCCTTCGCCGGCACGCCCGGGCCGGTGTCGGAAACCTCGACAATCGCGACCGCGCCCTCGCGACGCCCGGTGATGCGAATCTGCTGGGTCGCGGCGTCGCTCCTCGGCCGGCCTTCGAGCGCCTGCGCTGCGTTGCGCACCAGGTTCAGCATCACGCGAAACAGATGGTCGGGATCGGCGTCGATGGTCAGCCCGCGCTCGATCGCGCTGATCCAGGCGATCGACGCATCCGACGCCAGCCCTGCGGATTCGCGAACCTCGTTGACGACGGGATCGACCAGGATCATCCGGCGGTCGGGAGCGGCCTCCTGCGCGCGGCCATAGGACAGCGTCGACTGGCAGAACGCGATGGCGCGTTCCAGCGAACGCATCAGTTTCGGCGCGAAGCGCTGCACCCGCGGATCGGGCACGCTGGCGAGCTGGTCCGAAAGCAGTTGCGAGGATGCCAGCAGGTTGCGCAGATCGTGGTTGATCTTCGACACCGCAAGGCCAAGGGCGGCGAGCCGGCTCTTCTGATGCAGCATCGACACCAGATCGCGCTGCATCGCAGACAATTCGCGCTCGGCAACCCCGATCTCGTCGCCGCGCTGACTGGGCACGATGATCCGCGCCGAACTCTCGGGATTTTCGTGAAAGCCGACCAGGTTGGCGGTCAGCCGCCGCATCGGCCGCACGAACAGAAAATGCAGGGCGATATAGACCAGCCCCGCCGTCAGCATCGCGATTCCCATCGATACCAGCAGCAGGTTGCGGGAAAAACGGTACATCAACGCGCGCAATGGCGCCTCGTCGACCACGGTCTCGATGAACTCCGCGCCGCCAGGCGCCGGGCCGATGATGCGTATCGCCTGATTACCGCTTTCGAGCATGGTCTCGAAGGAATCGACGATCGCCGACCATGCCGTCATCGTCCGCATGTCGACGTCATGGTCGATCGAGGCAGGCAAATCAGCGCTCGCCAGCAGCCGGCGTTGCTGCCCCATCTTGATGGCGACCGCGTGCGCACCGATACTGTCGAGGATTTTCCGCGCCAGCGAATCCGGAACCATGCCCGAGGGGGCGGCATCCAGCACCAGCGCCGCGGTGTTGGCCGCCGCCAGCCGGTCGTTCAGCCGGTTCATCCGGAAGTTGGCGATCGCGGGCACATAGATCAGCAGTCCTGCGATCATCACCAGCGGAACGGTGAGCAACAGCAGTTTGCCGGACAGGCCAAGCCGGCGCGCCGGCCGTGGCCGCGGCAATCCGGATGTCGGCTGTTCTTCGGTCACTGACACGATCTCTGCCTTCGATGCCGTCGCACCTGATCCGCCAAAATATGCCCACAAGCTGACCCGAAGGCGGCAAGCGGCTTGGCGGCAGGATCACGCGCTCTTTTAGCACTTTGGCGCGCGATCGGACGCAAAACCGGGTTGCTGTTTTGCCGATGACACGTCCGATTTCGCCGGTTTGACGATGCGTCTTGCTCCGGAACCGGTCAAATTACAGTTTGATCATGTCTGCCGGTTCCCGGCCAACGCCAGACCGATCCAACTTTGCCCGGTTTGGCGATAGCACGGTCCAAAATACGGCCCAAGCCGCAGCAGGCTGGATCGCGCATCGCCATCCCCGCACTGAAAACACCGCAACTGTCGATATATTCACCGGAATTGTGCCGTTTCAAAGGACCGCGGAAGGGCGCCACGCCGCATTGACGAAAACGGGTCGCTCCCGTATAAGCCGCGCCAACTGTCCGCGATGGCCCGGTCCGACCGGGGCGGCTCATTTGGGCCGGAAACGGCCTGTTTAGGCCGGCCAGCATTAACGGACTTATCTCATTCCTCGGCAAATTGCCCGGTCAGCGGAGAACGACCCGTGAAGCGGACTTATCAACCCAGCAAACTGGTGCGCAAGCGCCGTCACGGCTTCCGCGCCCGCCTTGCGACGACCGGTGGCCGCAAGGTTCTCGCCGCGCGCCGCGCGCGGGGCCGCAAGCGTTTGAGCGCCTGAGCCGGGCTTCCCGGAGACCTCATCATGGATCGGCTAAGGCAGCGGGCGGACTTCCTCGCCGTTGCCAATGGCGCGCGGGTCAACAGTGCTGCCTTTGTGGTGCAAAGCCGCCGCCGCGACGATGGCGGCCCGATCCGCGTCGGCTTCACCGTGACCAGGAAGAACGGAACCGCCACCGAGCGCAATCGCATCCGGCGCAGGCTTCGCGAACTGGTGAAGCGGCTGGATGTCATATCCATGCGACCGTACAGTGATTATGTGCTAGTCGGCCGTCGTACGGCACTGAACCGCGACTTTGCGACCATGCTCGACGATCTCCGCGCGGCGCTCCATCGCCTCGACCGGCAGGCGCCGATACCGTCTAAAGCGTTTTCGAGCGAAGTGAACACCGGTTCGCGTCAAGAGAACGCGTCAAAACAGACACTAGCGCCAGCCGCCAACCGAATTGAATGACGAGACCTGAATGATGATCGAAAATCGCAATACCATCCTCGCCGTCATTCTGTCCGGCCTCGTGCTGCTCGGCTGGCAATATTTCTTCAACCTGCCGCAAATGGAAAAGCAGCGCGCCGCGCAGCAGGCCCAAAGCGAAATGGCGAAGCCCGCGCCGCAGGCCGATGGCACGAACGCCCCGGCGGCCGGGGTGGCGCCGACGCCGTCGGCCAACGCCCCCGCGACCAATCAACCCGTCTCCACGGTGCCCGCCGTCGACCGCGATACCGCCATTGCCTCGGTGCCGCGTGTCAAGATCGACACGCCGCGCGTCAGCGGCAGCATCTCGCTGAAAGGCGCGCGCATCGACGATCTGTCGCTGGTGCAATTCCGTGACACCGTCGATCCGCTTTCGCCGGCGATCGTGCTGTTTTCGCCCTCGGGCACGGCTAGCCCTTATTATGCGGAATTCGGATGGGTCGCAGCCAGCGGTTCGGCGGTGAAGATTCCCGACCAGAACACGGTGTGGCAGCAGGAGGGCTCGGGCAGCCTGACCTCGACCAGCCCGGTCAAGCTGAAATACGACAATGGCGACGGCCTCACCTTCCACCGCACCATTTCGATCGACGACCGCTACCTCTTCACTATCAGGGATGAGGTCACCAATGTCGGCAACGCGCCGGTCACTCTCTATCCGTTCGCACTGATCTCGCGGCACGGTACTCCGAAAGTCTCGGGCTACTACATCCTGCATGAAGGCCTGATCGGCTATCTCGGCGACCAGGGCCTGCAGGAATATGCTTACAAGAAGATCGACGAAGCCAAGGCGGTCAACTTC
>JAJYAH010000019.1 GCA_021779635.1 Pseudomonadota bacterium
GCTCCAAAGCCCGTCTGGGCCTGAGCAGCTTCGTTGATCGCCCCACCAACACCCAAAACAAAAAAACCCGCCAAATCGGCGGGGTTTGTCAGCGGTCTGAGGGCCGGCATTCATATGCCGGCCCTTTTTGTTTTCGTACCTGGAGCCGTCACGATCGAACGGGAGCGGAGACTCCATTTCCTGTTTCCTGACGCGAACCGGCGGGGCCCCCCGCATCAAGTGCGAGGCAGTTCTCGCCGAAAAGCGCTCTAAAATCGTAGAAATCCTTCGAATTTTCCCGATTTTGTTAACCGTGTGACGCGATACTGCCGCCAACGATTCATCCCGGGATGAGGCAGAGGCGAGGCGGCGATCATGGCGTTACGGTCTAACGACAAATCCCTTGGCAGGTCTCTTGGCAAATCTCTTGGCAGATCCTGGGTCCCAGGCTTTTTGCGACCGCAATGGGGCGTCAGGGGCAGCCTGTTTGCCGCCTTTGCCGTGATCGCGGGCATGGCCATCGTCATCAGCGCCGGCGCCGGCATGGTGCTCCGGCATCTCGGCGGGACCATGGTCGATCTGAGCGGACGGGACATTCCGCGTCTCGCGGCCAGCCTGCAGCTTGCCGCCCAGAGCGCCAGCCTTGCCGGTCAGGCACCGGCGCTGCTGGCCTCCCAAAGCGAGGAGGTGCTGAAGGAACGCGCCAAGAAAATGAAGGAAACCCAGGAAGTCACGCTCGAGAAGCTCGGCGAGATCATTGAACTCGGCGCCGACAAGACGGTCGTCGCCGCCCTCAGCGAAACCGTCAAGAATATCGACGATACCATCAAAAGTCTGGGCGCCGCGGCGCGTGAACGGCTCGCCGCCGCAAGCGAGCATGACAAGCAGTATAATGCCCTGCGCACCGCGCAGACGAACTTCGTCGCCCTCGCCCGCCCCGCGATGGTGGACGCCCAGGCCCGAATCCGCGACACCCTGGGCTCCGCCAATCTCGCGCTGGAGGACGCGACAAAGGCCGCACAGGAGGTCGACCAGCTCGGCAACGTCCTCGCCGGCAGCAATCTGATGGCCTCCGACATGACCGCCGCGCTCTCGGCGAACAGCAGCGACGCCCTCGAGGCGATCGAGAAGGAATTCAAGGCCACCCAACAGCGCGTCAAATCGAGCCTCGATCTGCTGCCCAAAAATGCCGGCAACGCGGCGGTCGCGGACGCAGCGCTGAAGCTAATGGCGCTCGGCGAAGGCAAGGCCCGCGTTTTCAAGATTCGCCAGAAGGAACTCGACGCCAACGATTACGGCCAGGTCGTTCTCGAAGAAGCCGGCAAGCTCAATGTCGGACTCGGCATCAGCGTGCAGCAACTGGTCGACGGCGTGCAAACCGAAACCGCCGCCTCGACATGGCATGCGCGCCAGGAGATATCGTTCGCGACCATGGTCATGCTTGCGCTCGGCGCCCTCACCTTCGTCGCATCCGTGTTGTTTGTCTGGCTCTACGTCGGCCGCAACATCCTGCGGCGGATCGGCAACCTGCAGCGCTCGATGCAGCTTTTGTCGAACGGCGACCTCGAGTCGGAAATCTATCGCAGCAGCCAGCACGATGAGATCGCCGCGATGGCAAGCTCGCTGGAGATTTTCCGCGAGAGCATGATCAAGGCCCGCGTGCTGGGCGCCGATCAGGACAAGGATCGCATCGCCAAGGCCGAGCGCGCCACGCGCATGGAGGCCCGGATTGTCGAATTTGAAGCAACGGTCCGGACCGCGCTGGATGGCCTGCAGACGTCAGCCAATTCCATGCAGAGCACGGCACAATCGATGTCGGCGACCGCCGATCAATCCAGTGCGCTGGTGAGCGCGGTGGCGTCCGCCGCCGAGGAAACCTCGGTCAACGTGCAGACCGTATCCTCGGGCACCGAGGAACTGTCCTCATCGATCGCCGAAATCGGCCGTCAGGTGATCACTTCGGCACAAATCGCCCGCAAGGCCGTCGACGAAGCCGGCGAAACCGACGCCACCATGCAGGGGCTCGCCGAAAACGCGAGCCGCATCAGTATCGTGGTCGACCTGATTCAGGTCATCGCTTCGCAGACCAACCTGCTTGCACTCAACGCCACCATCGAAGCCGCGCGCGCCGGCGAAGCTGGCAGGGGCTTTGCGGTGGTCGCCTCCGAGGTCAAGAGCCTCGCCAACCAGACCGCGCAAGCCACCGACGAAATTCGCTCGCAAATCGCCAACATGCAGCAGGTGACGACGTCGGCGGTCGGCGCGATCCGGAACATCAGCCAGACCATCGGCGAGATCAACGAGGTCACCACCGCGATCGCCGCCGCCGTCGAACAACAGGGCGCAGCGACGCGCGAGATCGCCCGCAACATTCAGCACGCCGCCGGCGGCACCAGCGAGGTTTCCAGCAATATCGTCGGCGTCAGCACCGCCTCGGCCGAAGCCGGAGCAGCCGCCGGCGACGTGCTGACCGCGTCCAGCGCGCTGCGCCGCGAGGCCGACGTGTTGCGCGCGGAAATCGACGCGTTCCTGTCCAACATCCGGGCGGCCTGAGGTTTCGCCACGCACAGCGGGCGCCGGCGCCCGCCGCGCGTGGATTGTTCAGAAGCCCGCCGGGGCCAATGGACCCGAGCCGGGTTGCGGTCTACTTTCCGGGCTCCGTTGTCATCCACAGCACCGACTTGGCGTCCTTCTCGTAAGCCATGCCCTTCGGATAGCTGATCAATTCCATCTGCAGGCCCCACGGCGCAAAGAAATACAGGATCGACTGCCCGGCTGCTGGACCTTCCTTGATCGGAATCGGTCCCTGCAACGTCCTGACGTTCTTTTCCTTCAGATAGGCGGCAGCCTTGTCGATATCGTCGACATAGAGCGCGATATGGTGGCCGCCGATATCGCTGTTCTTCGGCATATCCTTCGCCTGATCGGGAGACTCGTACTGAAACAGTTCAATGTTCGAACCGTAGCCGCAGCGGACCATGCTGATCTCGTCGATCACCGCGCGCGGGTTGACGTTGACGACATCCTGCATGAACGTTCCCTTGTCATCCGAGAACGGTCCGAACGACATCGCATGGGTGCAGCCGACGACGTCGGTGAAAAATGCCGTGGCGGCCTTCACGTCGGGCACGGTGATGCCGGTGTGGTCATGGCCGCGCAGGCCGGGAATCTGATCCGCCGAAGCGGTTTGCGGCGAGCCTCCCAATGTCAGCGTGACGATGGCCGTGAGAAAAACTCCAGACTTGATCATGATGTCTCCTTGTTCTCGATTTTGCGATTAATGGTTGCAAGCGCGTCAGTTCGGCGAGGCCAATTGACGCTCGACACCCTTCGGATCCTTTGCCAGTCCCTCGGCGAGGCCGCGCGCCATGTCGCCGACGTAGATTTCCTCCTCGCCGCTTTCGAAGCCGTCGAGAATTTCCGTGGCAGCATCCGCCGGCGACATCTTCGGAATCGGCAGCCCCGCGGTCATTCTGGTATCGACCGCGCCCGGCAACGCCGCAGCGACGCGCACACCCTTGGGTCCGAGTTCGGCGCGCAGCCCCTGCGTCAGGCTCAGGGCCGCGGCCTTTGAAGCGCAGTACGACCCCATCATCGGCAGATTGACGCGGGACAGAATGGTCAGCATGTTCAATACTGCGCCCTTGTTGGCGATCAGCGCAGGCGCAAAGGCGCGCGTGACGCGCAACGGCGCGAGGTAGTTGCATTCAAACTCCTCGCGGGCGATCGACAGGTCCGCGGCACTCAGGAATGCGGTGTTGTGATTCACACCGGCATTATTGATCAGCAGCGTGATGTCGGTCGCGGCCGCGGCAGCCCTGCTCACGTCGTCGTCGCTGGTCACGTCCATTTTGAGCGGCACCAGCCGATCGGACGCCGCCAGAGCGGAAGGGTTGCGCGCCGCCGCATAGATTTTTTTGGCGCCGCGCGCCGTGAGCGCCGCGATCAGCGCTTTCGCGATCGCGCCTGTCGCGCCGGTGATAAGAACGGTGGAATTCTTGATCGTCTCTGTCATGCCGCTGATCCTTGCTGGTGGGGGACGGAAGCTTCTCGCTGATCGTCAAGCCAACCGGGCTCGACATCCGGCAACGGGATCGCCGAGAGCAGATCCCGCGTATAGGCGTGTTGCGGGCGTTCAAAAATCTTCGCGACCGGCCCGGATTCGACGATCTCGCCATGCTGGAGAATGGCGACGTCGTCGCAGAGAACGCGGATCACGGACAGATCGTGGCTGATGAATACCAGCGTAAGCCCGAGCCTTTTCCGCAACTCCCTGATCAGCAGCAGAATATGGGCCTGGGTCGAGACATCGAGCCCGGAAACGATCTCGTCGGCGACAATGAAGTCTGGCTCGAGCGCCAGTGCGCGGGCGATACCGGCGCGTTGCCGTTGCCCGCCCGAGAGCTCATGGGGATAGCGGTCGATGAAATGCGGCGGCAGGCCCACGAGGTCCAGCAGTTCCGCCGCACGGTCGCGCTGATCCCGCCGGCCCTTCAGGCGCCCGAACACCTGAAGCGGCCGCGTCAGCGCGACCGCGAGCCGAAGGCGCGGGTTCAGCGACGACTGCGGATCCTGAAAGATCATCTGGATGCGCGCCCGCAGCGGTCGCAGTTCGGCCTCGCCGAGATCGCCGATTTCAACACCGTCGAACTGAATTCCTCCCGCCGTCGGCCGCAACAGCCGCACCAACAGCCGGCCCAAGGTCGTCTTGCCCGAGCCGGACTCGCCGACCAGACCGAGCACCGATCCACGGGGAACCGCGAGATCGACATGCTTGACGACCTCGCGGAGCGCAGGACGACGGAACAATGTTGACGCTCGCTCCGGATAGGCAAAGCTCAGGCTGCCTGTTCTGACCAGAATGTCGGTCATGCCCGCTCCGCGACAGGCAGCCGATCGATCCGATGCGCCTCGGCCCACAGGCTCTCGACCAGTTCGGGAGGCACCGGACGCAGCGAATCCGCTGGCCGGTCGGCGCGCGGCGTCGCGGCCAGCAAGGCGCGCGTATAGGGATGCCGCGGCTTGGTCAGCACCTCCGCCGTCGCGCCATCCTCGAGCACCCGTCCGGCATGCAACACCGATACGGTACGGCAGAGCTTGGCGACCACACCGAGATCGTGGGTCACGAACAGGATCGCCGCGCCATGACGTTGCCGCAGCCGCTCAACCAGTTGCAGCACCTGGCGCTGCACGGTGACGTCAAGCGCGGTCGTCGGTTCGTCGGCAATGATCAGGCTGGGATCGCAGGCAAACGCCGTGGCAATCAGCACCCGCTGCCGCATGCCGCCGGAAATCTCGTGCGGATAGAGATCAAGTACCCGTTGCGGATCGCGGATCGCGACCTCGGCGAGAAGTTCCGCGGCGCGTTGCAGGGCCTGCCGCCGGGACAGCGCGAGATGGTGCCGCAGAACCATCGCGATCTGCGCGCCGACGCGCCTGACCGGGTTCAGCGACGTCATCGGATCCTGCGGGATCAGCGCGATGCGGCGGCCGAGCAGGCCTCGCCGCTCCCGTTCCGCCATGCCTATGAAATCGCGCCCCTCGAACCTGATCGTTCCGCTGTCGATGCGGGCGTTGGCCGGCAGCAATCCGAGAACGGCCCGCCCCAGCATCGACTTGCCCGCACCGGACTCGCCGACCAGACCCCTCACCTCGCCGGGCTGAACCTCCAGGCTGACGCCGCGCAGCACGTTCGCCGGCGTCGCCCCCTGGCCGATCGTGACGTGCAAGTCCTGCACCGAGAGAACTGCGGTCATTGGCGTTGTACCGGATCGAATGCTGCTCTTAATCCATCCCCCAAAAGATTGAACCCGACCACGCTGACGATGACGCATCCGATCGCGAGGGCCATGATCCACGGTGACTGGTAGACGATCTGGCGTCCCTCGGCGATCATCCCTCCCCAGGTCGGGATGTCGCCGGCAACCGAGATACCGACAAACGACAGGATGACCTCGACCAGAATCGCGACCCCCATCTCGACAGCCAGCAGCGTGACGATGAGCGGAACAAGGTTGGGCACGATTTCCAGACGCAAAATCTGGCCCCGGTTCATGCCGATCACGCGCGCGGCCATCGCATAGTCGCGCTGAAGCTGCACCATGGTCTCTGCCCGGATGATCCGGGCAAACCGCGTCCAGTCGACGACCACGATCGCCAGAATGACGGAGGTCAATCCGGCTCCGATCACGGCCGCCAGCACGATCGAGAGCAGGATCGGCGGAAACGCCATCCAGACGTCGATCAGGCGCGACGTCAGTTGATCGATCCAGCCGCCGAAGCTGCCCGCGACCAGGCCCAGCGCGATGCCGATCGCTCCCGCCAGCGATGCCGCGATGAACGCCACCGACACCGCGATCCGCGACGAGAAAATCAGGCGTGAAAGCACGCAGCGCCCGAGGCTGTCGGTACCGAGCGGAAAGCTTATCTCGCCGCCGTGCATCCACGCCGGCGGCATCTGCGCGGAAAGAAGATCCTGTTCGATCGGATCGTGCGGCGCGATCAGCGGCGCCAGTAAAGCCACCAAAAGCAGCAAGGCCACGACCGCACCGCCAACCCAGAGCCGGGGACCGCCGCGCTTGAGCGCCGCTATCCATGGCGAGGCGCGGTCGAGCGGAGTGCTGACGGCGAGGTCAACCATGGCGCAGCCTTGGATCCAGCAGCGTGACCAGAACATCGACGACCAGATTGAGGGCGATGAACAGAACAGCAAAGGTCAGGATCAGTCCCTGTATCAAGGGGAAATCACGGTTGATCACCGCGTCGATCGCCATATTGCCGATCCCCTCATAGGAGAAGATGCGTTCGACCAGCACCGTTCCGCCCAGCAGCAGCGTAATCTGGACGCCGCCGAGCGCGACCGTCGGAATCAGCGCGTTCGGGAACACCTCCCGCAACAATATCGCCGGACGCGCAAATCCGCGCGTCCGGGCGATCTGCGCGTAATCCTGATCCTCGGCCTCCGATAGCGAGGCCTTGAGCAGGCGCGCGATCAGGGCGGCGAACGGCAGTGCGAGGGCTACCGCCGGAAGTATCATGTGAGAGAGCAGCGCGCGCGTGACGTCGAGACGTCCGGTCACGAGGCTTTCAATCAGATAGAAATTGGTCCGGAAGCTGACGTCGAGCTGCGGATCGATCCGTCCCGAAATCGGCAACAGCGGGACCAGCACGCCAAACGACAGAAGAAGGATCAAGGCCCAGAGAAAATCCGGAATGGCGAGAAAGACGCCGACGCCGCCGTCGATGACCCATTCGGCGCGCCGGCCGCGAAAATAGACGCCGGTCAGGGCAACCGCGAGCCCCAGCACGATGGCGATCAGGGTCGCGACCAGCGCAAGCTCGAGCGTGGCCGGAAGCCGCGCCAGAACGAGTTCGAACACGTTCTGGTGCAGGCTGATCGAACGGCCGAAATTGCCGCTGAAAACCTGGCCAAACCAGGAAATGAACTGTTCCGGGATCGAGCGATCAAGGCCATAGAACGCCCGCAGCCGTTCGATATCGGCCGGCGACGCGCCGGGAGGAATCATCATGGCGATCGGATCGCCCGGGACGATGCGGAGCAGGACGAAGACGATGGCCGCGACGCCAACCAGCGTTGGCGGTATCAGGACGAGTCGTCTGACCATCTCGCCCCATCTCATGATCGTCTCGCCCTGTCCGGACCCTAAGCCGACGTGATCAGCTGCGGCAGGATCATGCCATTGGCCTGCGCGACCACCTTCAATCCCTTTTTATGGACGATCGGCTGCACGTATTGAAACAACGGGATGACTTCGCCTTCCTCGGCGATGTATTTGTCGACGGCCTTCCAGCCGGCGATCCGCTTGGCTTCGTCCTTTTCTCCCCACAAGGGACCGATCCGCTCGACCAGGTCCTTGCCCTTCCAAGCGCAATGCGGCGACGGACCGAACATGGCAAAACCGGTGGAGGTCGTGGGATCGCCGATCGCGTTGCCCCAATTGTAGAACGCGGCGGGCGCCAGCGCATGACGGGCGCGAAGCTCGAAGTGCTGCGCGATCTCGTAAATCTCGATCGTCGCGTCGATGCCGACCTTGCGCCACATCCCGGCGATCGCCTGGATCATTTCGTAATCCTTCGGCTTGAATCCGCGCGTCGTCTGGATGGTGAATTTCACCGGCTTCTCCGGCGAGAAGCCGCTCTTGGCGAGCAGGCTTTTGGCCAGTTCAGGGTCGTAAGCTACCTTGATCGAGGGGTCGAAGGCCGCATAGCCCGGCGCCTCCAGGGTCGAGATCGGAACGCCGTAGCCCTTCAGCAGACGATCGACGATCGCCTTCTTGTCGATCGCGTGATTGGCCGCGAGCCGAACATTGCGATCGAGCATCGGATCGATGTCGGTGATGAAGATCATCGCGATGTCGGACACCGGCTCGGTCGCCCCGGCAAGGCCGGGTTTCGACTTCAGGCGGTCGAATTCCTCATAGGGAATTTCGAAGGTGACGTCGGAGCCGCCCGATTCGATTTCCGCAACCCGGCTGGTCGGATCGGTGACGAATTTGAACACCACTGTTTCGAACGCCGGCTTCGGGCCCCAATACTGGGGATGCGCCTTGAGCCGCAGGAATGCATTGCGCTCGAAGGCGTCAACCTTGTACGGGCCGGATCCGATCGGCGCCTTCTCGAACCCTTCGGCGCCGACTTTCTCGAAATAGGCTTTCGGCAGCACGTAGCCGGTGAGGAACGCCATCCACTTGAACAGCGTCGGCTCGAATTCCAGCACGTCGCCGGTAATGGTGTTGCCGTCGATCTTGTAGTTGCCGACCTTCGACCAGACGAACTGGATCGGATTGCCGCCTTTCGGGTCGGCCGCGCGCGTCAGCGACCAGACGACATCTTCCGGTGTCACCGGCGTGCCGTCGTGCCAGACCGCATCCTTGCGAACCTCCAGCATGACTTTCGTTTGATCCGCATTCCAACCCCATTTGGTGAGCAGGCCGGGCTTGAACGACAGATCCGGCGCCTGGCCGATATAGGGGTCGAAGATCGACTGGTAGATCGACTGGATGGTCGGGTTGACCGCCGACACGCCAACCGTCGGATCGAACGACGGCAAATTGACGTTGTAGGCGATGGTCAGGGTGCCGGCGGCGGCCTGCGCCGGGGCACCGAGCAGACCGGAGGAGAGCGGCAAGCTCGCCGCACCGGCCAATTGAAGCAGCGTGCGTCGCGACAGAACGGAGGACACCATGGCAATTACTCCATCAACGAGGACGGCGCCCGGAACGGACGCCGATGACTAAGGCAAACTATTTGGCAGGCGCGCTCTCGGCCCAGCGCGCCATCAGGGTGTTCGACGGCAGCGTCTCGTCGACGAGCTTCTTCGCCGTGGCAACGCCGGCAACGGGCAACCGCGCGGGATCCAGCAGCCCGAACAGCACCAGCACGGCGGGCTGATCCAGGTAGATGTGTTCGTTGTAGAGCTTGTCGCCACGGAAGCGGACGATGGCGACCAGCGGAATTTCAACATATTTTCCGGTCGGCGCCACGCCCGGCAGCATCCAGTCGATCTCGATATCGTGGGTGAAACAGAACAGCATCTCGTCGACGACGCGGTCCGCGCCGATGGTGCGCGAGATCGGAATGAGCTTGGTGTCCTGCGGGGTCTTCGGAATGAAATGATTCTTGTAAAAGCGCAGGAGGTCCCGATAGCCGACGCCGCCGGTCATGGTCGGGATGTGGTTGACATAGGGCTCCGCCACCATGGTCGCCATGGTCTGCTCCGCCGACCGCACCGCGAATTCGAGCTCGGTATGACGATCCCACAGCGAGGAGAGATCGTAGTGCGGACCCAGGACCTTGCGGAACAGAGCGATCGAGCGCGAATGCGCCATCAGGGTCGCGGGCTTGTTGAAGCTCGTCCGCTCGGGTGCTGCGAAGGCGTGGTCGCAACCCGGATAGAGATAAAGCTCGACGTCCGGCCGCTTTGCGAAAGCGGCCTTGATCTGCTCCCTGGCCTCCGGCGGCGCAAAACGATCGAGTTCGGCGAAGTGGAAAACCATCGGGCACTTGACCTTCGCGGCCTCGCCCAGATCCGCCTCGATACCGACGCCATAATAGCAAACCGCGCAATCGACATCGGTTCGCGCCGCGACCAAATAGGCGAGCTTGCCGCCGAGACAGAAACCCAACGCACCGACCTTGCCGACGCATTCCGGACGCGCGCGCAGCACCTTCAGCGCGTCCGCGGCATCCTTGATCGACTGGTTGGCATCGAAGCGCTGGTAATAACCCATCGCCTTGCCGAAATCGGCTTCGGTGTAACCGAGCTCGACCCCGGGCTCCATCCGCCAGAACAGATCGGGGACCAGAACGACGTAGCCCTCTTCGGCATAGTGTTCGGCGACTTCGCGCATCGAGGAATTGACGCCGAAGATCTCCTGCAACAGCAGAATGCCGGGACCCGATCCCGACGCCGGAACCGTCAGATAGGCCTTGAACGTACCGCCATCAGCGGCCGCGATGTCGATCCATTGTCCCGTCGTTGTATGTCCTGTCACTGTATCGTCCCCTCTCCGAACGCGTGCGCCGACGTTGGGCACTGCCACTTCATCGTGCTTTCTTAATTGAATTTTTAATGTAAGATTCGAATTTGTAAATAGCATAGATTGGGCAGGCTTGCCTACGCCTTGAGCGCACGCGACGTCAGGAGACCGTTTTGAAGAGGACCAACAACACCGTGCTGAAGCGAGCCGGCAGCACGGCGAAGCCGAAAGCCCCACCTTTTGTTGCCGAACGGCCGGGCAACTGGCATCTCGCGCGCACCGAAACCGAGCGGCGGCTGTCCGATTTCGAGTTCGGGCTGGAGCGGCTGGCGCAAGCTTACTATCGCTGGAAGGCGGCGTGTCTTGCCGCCGTTTGCGACGTACCGCTTACCGGCGACGACGTGGCCGTGCTCAATGTCGTTCGAATGGGCGATGAGCCGAAGCGGCTTTCCGAGATCGGGCAGTTGCTCAACCGCGTCGACGTCCCCAATCTTCAATACGCCACCCGGAAACTTGTTCGCTCGGGCCTGATCGAAACCGAAGGCAGTTCGTCGCGCAAGGAAACCCGCTACCGCGCCACGGCAACCGGGCATTCGGTCACCGAAGCCTACGCCGCCTTGCGCGCCGCGACGTTGCCGCCGATGCTCGACGCGCTGGATGGCTGGGCAGCAAAGTCCGAAACGACGAGCATCCAGCTCGATTTGATCGCCAGCCTCTACGCTCAAGCGGCGCAGGTCGCGATCACCCGGCGGCATCAGCCCTGAAGGCGCATGAGCGGGCCGCGGCCGTGCGCGGCTCATCCGGCTCCGGATGGCGCCGTTTGCGAGATCGATAGCGCTGGCCGCGTTTACGCTGCTTTTGTTTGCGGCGACGCCGCCGCCATGCGCCACCGGCCCAAGCCTGCGCTCGCAGCGCATGGTTTGCGTGGCCTTTGCCGGCCGCAGGGCCCGCGTTCCCATGTGTTTTGCCGGAACCGCAATTGTTTTTCGGCTGGCGTCGCGCCGAATGTGCGGCTAAGCCGATGGAGCGCGATCAAGCAAAGGCGGCGTCCGGTTTTGCATCCGATCGCGCGCTGAATTATTCAACTGGCGCATGACCTTTTCGCCAAACCGCTGACACACTGGCGGGATCATGCGCCGCAGGATTGCGACACGAAACCAAGATTGCGACACGAAACGATGCATTCAAAGACAGACACGGTTCAGTCCTCGGTCGAAGCGCTGCGCTACCCCTGGGAAAATCATCCCGGCCCCAAAGAGGTGGTCGAAGTGATGCCCGGGGTGCTGTGGGCGCGGCTGAAACTGCCGTTCCGCCTCAACCATGTGAACGTCTATCTGCTCGCCGACGGCGACGGCTGGGCGATGGTGGATTCCGGATTCGGCAATGAGGAATCGATTGCGGCCTGGACCGCGCTGTTCGAGGGCCCGCTCGCCCATGTCAAAATCACCCGGCTGATCGTGACCCATTCGCATCCCGACCACGTCGGTCTGGCGGGATGGATCGTCGAGCGCTTCAACTGTCCGCTCTATATGTCGCAGGTGGAATATCTGCAGTCGGTCTATCACCAGAACCGCGGCACCGCCGAGCGCAAAATGGCGCAGCGGCTGTTCTTCCGGCGCCACGGCATGGATGAAAGCCTGACCGACCAGTTGCTTGATCGCGGCCAGGACTACCTGAAGCGGGTTTCGATCCTGCCGCCGGCCTATCGCCGCATTTCGCATGGCGAGGAAATCTCGATCGGCACACGGCGATTCAAGGTCATTACCGGAGGCGGCCACGCGCTCGACCAGGTGATGCTTTATTGCGCCGCCGACAAGCTGTTCCTCTCAGCCGATCAGGTGCTGAGCAAGATCTCGCCCAATGTCAGCGTATGGGCGGTCGAACCCGATCAGAATTCGCTCGGCGAATATCTTGCTTCATTGGCGAGCCTCACCACCACCCTTCCTTACGATTTGCTGGTGCTGCCCGGCCACGGGGTGCCGTTTTACGGATTGAAAACGCGTATCAAGCAATTGGCCGATCATCACGAGGATCGTTGCGGGCGGATCGCCGACGCCTGCCGGGAATCCTCGAAAACATCCAAGGAGCTGGTGCCGGTGGAGTTCCACAAGCATGTGCTGGACGCGCACCAGATGGGGTTCGCCGCCGGCGAGCTGATCGCCCATGTCAATTACATGCTGGTCGAAGGGCGCCTGAAGGCCGAGGAAACCGACGGCGTGCTCCGGTTCAGGACCACCTGACGGGCCGCAAGCGGAACAAGGCTGTTCGCTACTGGGGCGGAGCGTTCGAGATGGATTATGAAACGCATCTGTACATGGCCCATCTAAGTGGCTCGTCGGGTTGATTGGGGCGAGGCGTTGTTATGGCGGTGGACCCGCCGCCGGGGAGTTTTGTCCGAGAACGACGCCGTTGACGGTTTGCCCGTACATGTCTATCGGCGAATCGTGATGCAGCTTTCGCGTCTCGGCGACCGAGCCGCGAAATCGTGGATCCTGAGGGCGCTCCTGACTATCCACGTAGGCAGCAACATCCCAGGCTTCCTCGTCAGTCAGGGTATTGCCCTGGCTGAACGGCATGTTCGCTTTGATGAAGCCCGCGGCATTGGTGATCGAACTCATGCCGGCGCCCCAGTTGAAGGAACGTGGGCCCCATAGCGGTGGAAACACAACACCGCCATCGGCTGCGCCTTGTCCCTGACCGTCAACCCCATGGCAGAGCGCACATTTGGCGACATAGACTTGTTGCCCGTGGGCGTAATCGAGCTTGGCCGGTTTGGCCAATTTTGGATAACCCCGTCCCGGCAAGTCCGCGCCGATGACAGCGCCCCTGGCCAGAAAATAGGCGTAGCTTTCCAGCGCGACCAAAACCTTGTCGTTCGGAGCCGGAGCTTTGCCGTTCATGCTGTAAAGGAAGCAGCCCTGCATCCGCTCCGCGAGCGTGTTCACATGTCCGTTCTTCATGCGATACGCGGGATATGCGACATAGGCCGCCCAGAGCGGGGCGGCATTGGCAAGGCGTCCGAAATCCAGATGACAATTTGAGCATTGCAGGGAGTTGCCGACAAACTCCCTGGCGTTGCGTTGCGTATCATGAAAGATTCTTTCGCCGAGACGAACCGCGTCGCCGAACTCATTCTTTGGAATTTCGTCATCTCCCGGCGGGCTAAACGCCGGCTTCGGGTTTTCCGCGACGTTGCTTGAGATCGGCTTGTCCGGCTTCGCGGTCGACGGTTCGACTTTTTTCGGAATGCTAAAATCGGGCAATGTGGCGCCAATGAACCCGGCGAGGCCCAGGAACACAACGCCTGCTATCCACGTTCGCAGATCTGGCTGATGTTCGCTCACGGCTTTGATCCTTGCGGCATGGCTGACGCCGCAGCCGTCACCGGCAAGCTTGCATAATAGGCTGCGACAGCCGCAACCTGATCGTCATTCAGCTTGCTGGATATGCCGGTCATGAGGTGCAGGGGATCGTTGGTCCGCTTGCCATCTTTCCATGCCTTCAACTGGCGCATGATATATTCGGCCGACTGGCCCGCCAATCGAGGGAACGTCTTGCCGACGCCCTGCCCGGCGGCGCCGTGACACTGGCCACAACCCGGCAACCCCTTCGACCAGTCGCCTCGGCCAGCCAAGGCAGCCCCGGCCGCGATGGTCTTGTCGTCAGCCTTTTCTGGCTCGTCGATCTTGGGCGTCACCAGGCCAGCGTAGAATGTCGCGACCGCCTGCCGTTCGTCGGGAGTGAGCGCTTTGGCAATCGGAGCCATCGTTTCATTGTCGCGGCTTCCGGCCGCAAACGCATTCAGCTGTTCGATCAGGTACGTGCTATCGAGACCCGCCAGCCTCGGCTGGGCGAGATCGGGGCGCCCCTCGCCCTGTGCTCCGTGGCACGCCGAGCATGCGGGCGCCCCGCGACCAGTGCCGTTTGCGGCGATTTCCCGGCCGTCAGCGGCATGCGCTGTCCCGGCCTGGACCGGCATTGAAAGCAGCCACACCGAGAAGCAAAGCACGACCGGACGCATGCGCGTTGTTTGGAAAATCCGCGACTTTCGCGATCCAAACGACCGCGCGGAAACCATTTCGACTGGTGTCGTGCTCGACAAACCTGGTCACTCCCGGATACCGGACGATCTTGCTCGTCGCCCTTACGCCTTCAGCCGGCGCACAAGCCTCTTACTTTTCGGACTGCGCTTGATAGCGCTTGAATCCATAGTGTTCGAAAATGTGCAGAGCCTCCGGCGACCTGATGAATTCGAGCCACTCTTTTGCAGCCGCCGGATGCGCGGCGCCGCGGACTTCGGCGCCCGCGTAGATCGCCGTCGAGTTCTGATCCGCGGGAATTTCAACATGCGAGATCGGATGACCAATTTGTTCCTGGAACATGGCCTCGGACTGCCATGTCACGCCCGCCTGGACCCGGCCCTGCATCAGAAACAATGGCGTTTGCCGGTGATGGACGTGGGTCAGGACAGCGCTGCCATCCTTCACCTTGTCCTCATAAACCGCCTTTGCCAGATTTTCGCCACCTGCCTTTTGCAGCGAGGCCTTGATCTGACGGGCGATTCCCTCGAATTCAGGATTTGGCATCGCCAGCCTGACCTCGGGCTTGGCGAGATCCGCCAGGCCCGCAATTTGCGCCGGGTTGTCCTTGGGCACCATGATGGTGAGCGTGTTGGTCACATAGGGTACCGCGGGCGCCACCAGCAAACCATCATCGATCAACTCTTTAACCTTCATCAAACCGGCAAAATAGGCATCGGCCCTGACGGTCCATGTCATGTTTCCCGACGTGATAGTACCGCCATTCTGTATTTGCTTGACGAGCAAGCCCGGCGGAATCGTTTCCCAGTAGATTTTGCCCTTGTATTCCTGATGCAGTTCTTCAAACGTCTTGACCAGCGGGGCCATGGCAAAAAAGTAATTGCCACCGACAAACAGTACGAGCTTCGGATCCGTCAGAGCTCCGTGGAAATCGGCAAGGCTGTCGATCTCGGGAACGGTGAATTCCACCCCGCGATTGAGCGCATCGTTGTTCTCGCCCTTTTGCCAGGGTGGAAAGATCTCATCCGGATAATGCGGAACCTCTGCCCGGCACTTGCAGTCGTCGCTTGCTGCCGAAAGCGCCGGCAGCAGCATGGCGAGGACGATCAGGCTTCCGAACCGCGCGACCCATCGCACGGTCGAATTGCTATTTGGCATACTGAAAGCCGGCTCTTTGCAGTTCCGGAAGCGTCCCGACCGCTCCCGGTGTCAGAACGACGCCCGGAAGCAGATGATTGGTCAGCTCGGCGGCCAATTGCTCATGGGTCAGCTTGTCGGGATTGCTCTCGGCTCTCAACAGCGCGGCAGCCTCTTCCCAGATGGCGTTGTGGCACGACAGGAAGACGACACCACGCTTCATCAGCACCGGGATCGAATTATCCTCAGGCGAAAACACGCCCTTCGGATCCTCGTAATTCTTCGCATCGGCCTGGGCGGCAGTCGCCGCCTTGCTCCAGGTGTTCGATTTGAATTTTTCTCCGGCAAGCTTGGTCAACTGGTATTTCTCCCAGATCGCATCGTCGAAGAGCGCGAGATGCGCGCTGCCATGGGTCGCCGACACCACCAGAAAATCCGGATGCTTGAATGACCAGACTTGCGCATTCAGCGAATTACGCATCAGATTAAGCCAGGGGCCACCGAGGTCGGTGTTGTCCCAGACCTGCTTGTAGGGTGACGGATAGGCAATGATCGCCTTGAGCGCCTCGGCATCCCATTGTTCGGGATCATTGAGGATCATCGGGACCGTTTTAAAGCTGCGCTGTCTCGGCGTTTTGGCCAACCGCTCCGACAATTGCCGCAGGTGGTGCCCATCGCTCGGAAGCAGGCTGGTGGCCTCGCCCTCCGTTGCCGACGCCTGACGCAGGCCGCCCACATTCGTTATGCACGCTGCCAATCCCAGTCCAAGCGCCTGAAGCGCACTCCGCCTTTGTAGCATCATTGTTTTCTCCCTTTCGGCGTGATCGTTCATATTGGCCACCTCGCAGCCGCCGTCGATCGTATTCGACGGCAACGCGGCTCGATATGCACCTCTTGGCGCTTGTCGCGCAACCTGTAGCATCATCGGGCTCCCGGTCGTTCCTGGCTTCGGTGGGACACGCCGCCTTCCAGCGCTGGTTATGATGAACCCTAAAGCGAGATGTTCAACTAACATCCAACTCATTATTCATCTGCATCCAATCGACATCTGCGATCGATGAGCGGCATCAATTAATCTACAAAAACGATTGATTTTACATTTATAATCTGTTGGATTGATCAATCGAAACCATCGATATTGGGTTGGCAAGCCAATGGAGCCCAACTCATGACCGCCCTCGCCTCCCCACTGATTTCGCACGACCACCACCTCACCGTTTCATCTCGCCGCCCCGCCGCCAGCCCGTCGCAGTCCGGACCGCGGCCCGGGTCGGGCCGAGCGGCCCTGGCGAACCTGCCGGGCCTGGTCCTGACCTCGGTTGTGGCGGCGGCGGCCTATGGACTCCGGCAGTTGCCGGGGATGGCGACGTTCAGCCCGATGATCCTCGCCATCATGATCGGCATCGCCGTCCACAATCTGGTCGGCACGCCGGCCATCGCCAAGCCGGGCGTCACCTTCAGCCTGCGGCGGTTGCTGCGCATCGCCATCATCCTGCTTGGACAGCAATTGACGATAGGACAGCTGATCGAGGTCGGTGGTCGCGGCTTTGGCATCATCGCAACGACGTTGCTTGCCACTTTCGCCTTTACGGTCTGGATGGGGAGGCTGCTCGGCGTCGATCGCAAGCTCGCGCAGTTGATCGCGGCCGGAACATCCATCTGCGGCGCGTCCGCCGTCATCGCTACCAACACGGTCACCAACGCGCATGATGAAGACGTCGCCTATGCGGTCGCCTGCGTCACCGTGTTCGGGTCGGTGGCGATGTTTGCCTATCCGCTACTGCCGGGACTGCTGCATCTCGATCCGCACGCCTTCGGACTCTGGAGCGGCGCTTCGATCCACGAAATCGCGCAGGTCGTCGCCGCCGCTTTCCAGGACGGACAAAAGGCCGGCCAGTTCGGGACCATCGCGAAACTGTCGCGCGTCATGCTGCTGGCGCCGGTGGTGATCGCGCTGGGATTGATCGCGGCACGCAGCGCCGGGAAGAACGCGCCGGTTGCGGGCGCATCATCGGCCCGGCCGCCGATGCCGTGGTTTGTGCTCGGCTTCGTCGCACTGGTCGGAATCAACAGCCTGATTACCATTCCCGCCGAAGCAAAAGTCTGGGTTGCGGCGGCGACAACGTTCCTGTTGTCGGTTGCGTTGGCGGCGATGGGGCTGGAGACTGACATCCGCAAGCTGGCGGCCAAAGGTCTCCGGCCTGCCCTGCTGGGTGCTTTCGCTTTCCTCTTCATCTCAGGCTTCAGCCTGATGTTGATCAAATTGATCGGGTAACGGCTCATGACGCTGGAACAGCTGCGCATCTTCGTCGCGGTAGCCGAAAAGCAACACGTGACGCAGGCCGCGAGCGAGTTGAACCTGACGCAATCCGCGACGAGCGCGGCCGTCGCCGCGCTGGAAGCGCGTTACGGCGTCAAGCTGTTCGACCGCATCGGCCGGGGCATCGTGTTGACGCAGACCGGCCGCGACTTCCTGGGCGAGGCCCGCGCCGTATTGGCGCGCGCCAAGGCGGCAGCGCAGGTCCTGAACGATCTGGCCGGGTTGAAGCGCGGTTCATTGACCATCGCCGCCAGCCAGACCGTTGCCAACTACTGGCTGCCGGGCCGAATCCAGGCCTTTCACGCAGCCCATCCCGACATCGATCTTCGGATCACCATTGCGAACACCGAGCAGGTCGCACGTGCGGTCCATGAGGGAAGCGCCGATCTCGGATTCGTCGAAGGCGAAGTCGAGGATGCCTCACTTGCCGTCAGCCGGATCGACGGCGATTCGCTGGTCGTGGTCGTCGGGATGAAACACCCCTGGGTCGGCCGGGCCCGGATCACGCCGAAGGATCTGCTGACGACCGCCTGGGTGCTGCGCGAGCATGGTTCCGGCACCAGATCGATGTTCGAGGCCGCACTTCGGAAATACGGTATCCGATTTTCCGATCTTCGAATCGCGCTGGAACTTCCCTCAAACGAAGCGGTGCGCGCCGCCCTCGAATCCGGTGATTGCGCCACGGCGATTTCGGATCTTGTCGTCGCTCAATCCCTTGCTGCAAGGACCCTGCACCGCGTCAAAATCGATCTGCCTCGACGCTCATTTTATGTGCTACGGCACAAGGAGCGATACGCCAGCCATGTCGAAAAGGCCTTGATTAAATGGCTCAACATCTGAGCTCGCTGCTGTCATGCTGGTCATCGACCCACATGAAATGTCCGCTTTGGGTTCAAACGCAGTCGTAACATCATCGCCACAGGATGACCGTATTATCACCTTCGAAAAGGAGATTCCCAAATGTGCGAAAGATGCCTGGAGAATCCGTCCCAGCGATCGCAATCCTCGCGGCGAGCCGTGCTTGGATTTGTCGCGGCCTCGACCATCGGTCTCGCATTTGGCGGTGCAGGAATCGCCAAGGAAACCAAGACGCCCCCGAAGCCGCAAAATGTCCTGTCGCCGGAGGCCTCTCTCGAACGCTTGCTGAAGGGCAATCACCGCTACGTCGAGGGCCTGTCGCGGCGTCACGACTTCAAGCATGAGCGAGACGTGCTGACCCGAGGACAAAACCCCTATGCCGGCATCCTCAGTTGCGCCGATTCACGCATCGCGCCGGAATACGCCTTCGATAGCGGCCGGGGCGATCTTTTTGTCTGCCGGGTCGCAGGAAACTTCGCCAACGACGATACCGTCGCCAGCATGGAATACACCGTCGCCATGCTCGGCACGCCGCTGATTCTCGTGCTTGGCCATGATAGCTGCGGCGCGGTCGACGCGACGATCAAGTCGCTCAAGGATAACACGGTCCTGCCGGGACATCTTCCTTCGCTGGTCACGGCGCTTGCACCCGCGGTGAAGGCCGTATCAGGGCACGAGGGTAATCCGCTCGACAACGCCATCCGGCAAAATGTCATCGACAATGTGGCCAAGCTCAAATCGGCAACGCCGATCCTGAGCGCCGCCGTCGAACAGGGCAAACTGAAGGTGGTCGGCGGAATCTATCGCCTTGGGGATGGCCGGGTCGATATGATCGCTTGAGCGTTCTGCCCGGTGGGCAGGCTTGTCATCGCCGGTTGCACATTCGCCGTTGCCCGATCGGGCGACATTCAGGCGCTGAACCGGGCGCGGTAGTCTTGCGGCGTGGTTGCCAGCAGGCGCAGGAAGCTGCGGCGCATGGTTTCTTCGGAACCGAAACCGCAATGCTGCGATATCCGTTTCACTGGCAGCCGTGATTCCGACAGAAGTCGCCGCGCCGCTTCCACCCGGAGCCGCTCCACGGCATGGATCGGTGTCAGCCCGGTTGCCTCCGCGTAGCGCCGGCTGAAACTTCGCTCACTCATCCCGGCCTGGCTGGCGAGGACCGGAAGCGAAATGTCGTCGGCCAGATGCCGGCCGATCCAGTCATGCAGCGCCCCGAATTTGTCCTCTGCGGCTTGCAGGGACAAAGCCGTGCTGAACTGCGCCTGCCCGCCCGGCCGCTTGAGGAAGACGACCAGATAGCGCGCCACGTCGAGTGCCACCTTGCGGCCGAGATCCTCTTCGACCAGCGCCAGCGCGAGATCGATGCCGGCCGTCACGCCCGCCGAAGTCCAAACCGAACCATCGCGCACGAAAATCGGATCAGACTCGACGCGCACGGCGGGGAAGCGCCGGGCAAGCTCGGCGCAATACGACCAATGGGTAGCCGCCCGGCGTCCATCCAGCACGCCTGACGCAGCCAACAGGAACGCTCCGGTACAGACCGATGCGACGCGACGCGCCTTCGTCGCTCGCTTGCGCACCCACCCGAGCAACAACGGATCCGCCGCCGCTGCTTCGACGCCGGGGCCACCGGCGATCATCAGCGTGTCCAACGCAGTTCCGCCACGTGGGAGGGGATAGGCGGCAATCTCCATGCCTGCCGAGGCCGTCACGCGTTGGCCGCCTTTTGCGACCACCCGGAGCAGGTAAGGCGGTGTTCCGCCCGCTTCAGCGACGAGATCATTGGCGGATGCGAACACCTGAAGCGGCCCGGTGACATCGAGCAACTGCACCGCCGGAAAGGCGAGCACTTCGATCATGCGAACCGGATTTGGCTGAGAGCGAGGGGACTTTGGCATTTCCGCCAGAGCCTGCCCGAATAGGCTGGTCCTGTCCATGCCTTCCTCGGACCCGGAGACGCATATGATCCCGCGTGACACCCACCTGCATATTGGCTCCCTGCTGTTCGAGGGAGTGGATCAGATCGACCTGACCGGACCCTTCGAGGTGCTGTCGCGGATTCCGAATTCAACCTGCCGCATCTATGGCAAGACGGCCGAACCGGTTCGCGATCTCAAGGGATTGCGGCTGACGCCGGACGCGGCCCTGGCCGACGCGCCGCAACTCGATGTTCTGCATGTGCCCGGCGGTTTCGGCCAGGAAGCCCTGATGGAGGACGCCGAGGTCCTCGGCTGGATCCGGCGGCAGGCCACAGGCGCGCGAAGCATTTTCTCGGTATGTACCGGTGCGTTGCTTTGCGGGGCTGCCGGCCTGCTCAGGGGACGGCGGGCGACGACGCACTGGGCTTCGTTTCATCTGCTGCCGTTCTTCGGTGCGATTCCGGTGAACAAGCGGGTGGTCGTCGATGGGAACTGGGTCTTCGCCGCCGGTGTCACGGCCGGGATCGACGGCGCCTTGCGGCTCGCCGCCGAACTGCGCGGCGATGAAACCGCCCAGGCCATTCAACTCTACATGGCGTACGCGCCCGAGCCGCCATTCGACAGCGGTACGCCCGAGACCGCGCCGGCCGCGATCCTGGACGACGCACGGCAATCCGTGCGCGGCATCACTGCGCAGCGGGAGGAGACCGCACGGCGGGCAGCGGCTCGTCTCGGCATCGCCGTTGCCATGGGGTCCACCAAATGAGCCCGCCGATCCCTTGGGACGGTTTGGCGGAAACCGAGGGGAGATTGGCGTGTCCGCCAAAGCCGGCTGCCCTACATTGCCCCCAGCAGCGGCGGCCGAAACCGGCTGCACGGCGCGATCCAACGACATCTCAGGAGAATATTATGACCACGCAAACCTTCACGAAAATGGCACCCCCGCAATGGCTGCTGGCGATGTGGAAAGAGATTGACGACAAGACCTTCGGTAAGGGTTTCGACTGTTTTGCAGAGAACGCGGTGTGTAACCTCGGGGTCGCCGATTGGCATGGCCGCGAGACGATCCGCCAGAATCTGCGCGCCTTTATCGACACGGGATTCACCGCCTATCACGAGGTGGTCGAATATTGGGATAGCCCGGAGCTCAAGATCTTCCACGGCAAGGTCGGAATGACGTTCGATGATCCTGCCATCACGTCCAAGAAACCGTCGATGGCCCACTTCTTCTTCATGGACAAAACCGACCCAACCAAGGTCATTCGCTGGATCGGAGCGGTGGGTCCCGTTGCCTTCTAGAGGTTGGGAAAAATGAGCGCCCGGGTCGGCCGAAGGCCCGGGCGCTCGCGATCCTGACCCATCAACACGACGTGATATCCGGAGTGCGTACGATCCAGTCCACGCTTTCAGAGAACGGAGACCACAAAACGCATTTACCGCGTTGATCGGGATCAAGTTTTGGCCCGCACTCCAAGCAACCCGGCTTCCCGTCGACGGGCTGCCAAAGGCCCCGATTCCGGCTCGACATCAATCCTGGAAACGCTCTAAAACGGTTCGCGCCACTCCAGATCGA
>JAJYAH010000543.1 GCA_021779635.1 Pseudomonadota bacterium
CGATGGGTTCAAAAGAACAAAATAGGAACTTTTTAGGATTTCATGCTATGTAGCGTCGCCCCACACGGAAAGCGACTCACCCCTCCATGGCCAAAAACACCCTCTCTTTCGTCTGCCAGAACTGCGGCGCGGCGTATAACCGCTGGGCGGGCAAGTGCGAATCCTGCGGTGAGTGGAACACGCTGGCCGAGGAAGATACTACCGGCGCGACCACGATGCCGGTCTCGATCCGCAGCAAACGTAAAGGCCGGCTGTTCGCGCTGGAAACCCTGACCGGCAAAAGCCATGACGCCCCGCGCCTGCCCTCCGGCATGGCCGAGCTTGATCGCGTCACCGGCGGCGGGTTTGTCAGGGGCTCGGTGCTCCTGGTCGGCGGCGATCCCGGCATCGGCAAGTCGACGCTTCTGACGCAGGCGACCTCCCTTTTGGCGCGGGCCGGCCATCGCGCGGTGTACATTTCGGGCGAGGAAGCCGTGGCGCAGGTGCGGCTGCGGGCCGAGCGTCTCGGCCTCGCCGACGCGCCGGTGCAGCTTGCCGCCGAAACCTCGGTCGAGGACATCGTCTCGACCTTGTCGGAAGGTGCGGTGCCGCGCCTGATCGTGATCGATTCGATCCAGACCATGTGGACCGACACGGTCGAATCCGCGCCCGGCACGGTGACGCAAGTGCGCGCCTCGGCGCAGGCGCTGATAAGATTCGCCAAGAAATCGGGTGCGGCGATCATCCTGGTCGGTCATGTCACAAAAGACGGCCAGATCGCCGGCCCCCGTGTCGTCGAGCACATGGTCGATGCGGTCTTGTCGTTCGAGGGCGAAGGCTCGCAGCAATTCCGCATCCTGCGCGCGGTGAAGAACCGCTTCGGCCCCACCGACGAGATCGGCGTGTTCGAAATGACCGGCCTCGGCCTGCGCGAGGTCTCCAATCCGTCCGAATTGTTCCTGTCCGAACGCGATCTCGGCAGTCCCGGTACCGCGGTATTCGCCGGAATCGAGGGCACCCGCCCGGTGCTGGTGGAATTGCAGGCGCTGGTGGCGCCGACTTCGCTCGGCACGCCGCGCCGCGCGGTGGTGGGCTGGGATCCGAGCCGGCTGTCGATGGTACTGGCGGTGCTGGAAGCCCATTGCGGCGTCAAGCTGTCCGGCTACGACGTCTATCTGAACGTCGCGGGCGGCCTGCGGATCCAGGAGCCCGCGGCCGACCTCGCCGCGGCCGCCGCGCTAGTCTCGTCGCTGGTCAATGCGCCGCTGCCGACGGATGCGGTGTATTTCGGCGAGATTTCGCTGTCGGGCGCGGTCCGGCCGGTGGCGCAGACCTCGGCCCGGCTCAAGGAAGCGGCCAAACTCGGGTTCGGCCGCGCCGTGGTCCCTGAATCGGCGCGCGGCGATGCCGGCGGCGACGCTGGTCTGGTCCTCAATACCGTCAGCGGGTTGACCAGCCTGGTCGCGGATATTGCCGCCCGCGCGCCGCCCAAGGCAAACAGGGGGGACAACGGGGATGCCTCACTAGAGAAAAATGCCACACCTGCCAGATTCCGGCGTCAGGAAGGCTAACCGGTTTCCACTTTTGGGGATCATGCACTATACAACCCGCGCGGCCGGGGATGACACGATTGCCGGCCTTGCGGGATGGGCCATATGACCCTCAGTTAGGGCGGCACCGACCATGCCGATTCGCGGTTTTGTACTTTGATGCGGACCTGACCAGCCGATGCCGATAACGATCCTCGATCTCGTCCTGCTCGCCGTGATGCTGATCTCCGGCCTGCTCGCGATGGTGCGCGGCTTCATGCGCGAGATCCTCTCCATCGCGGCCTGGGGCACCGCCGCGCTGGTCACGCTCTATGCGTTCGGGAAGCTGCTGCCGACCGCCAAGACCTATTTCAACAACGATACGGTCGCGAGCGTGGTCGTGGTCGCCGGCGTGTTCATCGCCACCCTGATCGTGGTTTCCATCATCACGGTGCGGATATCGGACATGATCCTGGATTCCCGGATCGGTGCGCTCGATCGCACCCTCGGATTCCTGTTCGGGCTGGCGCGCGGCCTGCTGATCGTTGTCGTCGCCTTCATGTTTTTCAGCTGGCTGGTGCCGGACAAGCAGCGGCCAGAATGGGTGACGGGGGCGAAATCCCGGGTGGTGCTGCAGGGAACCGGGGATTGGCTGATGTCGCTCTTGCCGGACGACCCCGAGAACACCATCTTGAAGAGATTCAAGAAGAATAAACCAGAAGATGAACAGACTGACACCGACTCGGCGGCAACGCCGGCCACCGGTGATGGCTACAGCAAGCCTGCCCGCGACAGCCTGAAAAAGCTGATCGAGAAGCCCGCAGGACATTGATACCAGGCCAAAAGAGAGGCGCGATGGACGAGATACAGAGCCCTTCCGGCGAGGCCGCACAAAGCGAACTGAACCTCGGCGATCTGAACCTCGGCTTGCCTGATCTCGATCTGCTGGACTCCGATCTGGAAGGCGACACGTTGCGCGAGGAGTGCGGCGTGTTCGGCATCTTCGGCCACCCCGAGGCCGCCGCCATCACCGCGCTCGGGTTGCACGCCCTGCAGCATCGCGGCCAGGAGGCCGCAGGCATCGTCTCCTTCGACGGAACCCGATTTCACAGTGAACGCCGGCTCGGCCTCGTCGGCGACACCTTCTCCCGCCGCGAGGTAATCGAGCGCCTTCCCGGCAACACCGCCGTCGGCCACGTCCGCTACTCCACGACAGGTGCGACCATCCTGCGCAACGTGCAACCGCTGTTCGCCGAGCTCAATGCCGGCGGGTTCGCGGTCGGCCACAACGGCAATCTCACCAACGGGCTGACCTTGCGCCGCGAACTGGTGCGCAACGGCGCCATGATGCAATCCACCACCGACACCGAAGTGATCCTGCATCTGGTCGCGCAGTCCAAGCGCAACCGCTTCATCGACCGTTTCATCGAGGCCCTGCGCGCCATCGAAGGCGCCTACTCGCTGGTGTCGATGACCAACAAGAAGCTGATCGGCGCGCGCGATCCGCTCGGCATCCGCCCGCTGGTGCTCGGCGAACTCGACGGCTGTCCGATTCTCGCGTCGGAAACCTGCGCGCTCGACATCATCGGCGCGAAATACATCCGCGACATCGACCCCGGCGAAGTCATCGTTTTCGACGAGCAGGGCGCCCAGAGCCACAAGCCATTTCCGCCGATGCCGCCGCGGCCCTGCATTTTCGAATACATCTATTTCGCGCGCCCGGATTCGATCGTCGGCGGCCGCTCGGTTTATGACGTTCGCAAGGCGATGGGCGCCGAACTCGCCCGCGAGAGCCATGTCGAGGCCGACGTGGTGGTCCCGGTGCCGGACTCCGGCGTGCCCGCCGCCCTCGGCTATTCCAGGGAATCCGGCGTGCCGTTCGAGCTCGGCATCATCCGCAATCACTATGTCGGCCGCACCTTCATTCAGCCGACGCAAAGCGTGCGCGAACTCGGCGTGCGCATGAAGCATTCCGCCAACCGCGCGGCGATCGAGGGCAAGCGCATTGTGCTGATCGACGATTCGCTGGTGCGCGGCACCACCTCGAAGAAGATCGTGAAGATGATGCGCGACGCCGGCGCGCGCGAAGTGCATTTCCGGATCGCCTCGCCGCCGATCACGCATCCGGATTATTACGGCATCGATACACCCGATCGCGCCGGGCTGCTGGCGGCGACCCATAACCTCGAAGAGATGCGCCGGCTGATCGGCGCGGATACGCTGGCGTTCCTGTCGGTCGATGGCATCTATCGCGCGATGGGCGAGCCCGGCCGCGACCCCGCGCATCCAAAATTCACCGATCACTGTTTCACCGGCGACTATCCGACTCCACTCACCGACATGACCCAGACCGAGCCGCAGCCGCGGCAATTGTCGCTGCTGGCGGAAGCGAGCTGAAGCGAAGCGTTGTGGCAACGGCAGCGTGCTCCCTCTCCCATAGGGAGAGGGTTGGGATGAGGGGTTACGGTCTCTCATAGTTCGCGCGCCCTCACCCGATTTGCTTCGCAAATCGACCTTTCCCCGGCGGGGAGAGGTGAAGTGAGCCAACTTGCGGCGTATAGGTCCCGGCCTTCGCCGGGGCGACTACCGAGAATTACTCCGCCGCCATCGCATGCAGCGTCGTCACGGTCTTCCAGTTTCGCGTGGTGGCGCCGACGCCAAGGACTTTTTCAATCGCGCCGTTGGACAATTTGGTCTCGCCGTAATTGATCGGACAATTCAGATAAAGCTCGGCCCCGTTGAGCCGATACTGGTCGCGGGTGCCGGCCAGCGCATCGAGCCGGTCGAGCACAGGCTTGACCGGAGCCTTGCCCAGAAAGGTGACATGCAGCTTTGTCACGTCGATGCCCTTCTGCTTTAAAAAGGGATTCTCGGCGATGACTTTCTCCATGTCGCCAGCGCTTCGCAAGACGACCGTGACCGGCAGCCGCGTTTGCGCATCGATCGTCTGCTTGAGCGTTTGCGCCAGCTTGGCAGCGCTCGCACGCGATGCGAACACGATATTCCCGCTCTGGACATAGGTCCGGACATCATGCAATCCGAGGTTCTCGCAGGCCTGCCGCAACCAGTCCATCTTCAGCGAATTGCCGCCGACATTGACACCCCGCAACATCGCAACATACACGGTCATATCGAACCCGCTTGCCGAACGCTTTCGGACGTTTGATTTCCCCAGCATATCGTACCATAAATGCCCGCGATCATGACCCTTCCCCTCGCCTCCCGTATCGCTCTGGTGTCCGGCGCCTCGCGCGGCATCGGCTACGCCACCGCGCGCGCGCTGGCGAAGGCTGGCGCGCATGTGGTTGCGGTGGCGCGAACCCAAGGCGGCCTCGAGGAGCTGGATGACGAGATCCGCAAGGACGGCGGCAGTGCGACACTGGTGCCCCTCAACCTGACCGACTTCGACGGCATCGCCCGCCTCGGCGCCGCGCTGCATGAACGCCATGGCAAGCTCGACATTCTGGTCGGCAATGCCGGCGTCGCCGGCCCTTCCTCGCCACTCGGCCACATCGAATTGAAACCGTGGAACGACGTGATGGCCGTCAATGTGACGGCGAACTTTCAGTTGATCCGCTGCATGGAGCCGCTGCTCAGGAAGTCCGACGCCGGCCGCGCGGTGTTCGTCACCTCCGGTGTCGCGAACAAGGCCAGCGCCTATCTTGGTCCCTACGCCGCCTCGAAAGCAGCACTCGAGACGCTGGTGCGGGTCTGGGCCCATGAGACCGCCATCACGCCGATCCGCGCCAACCTGTTCAATCCCGGCCCGATCCGGACGCGGATGCGCGCGACCGTGTTTCCCGGCGAAGATCCGTTGACGCTCG
>JAJYAH010000544.1 GCA_021779635.1 Pseudomonadota bacterium
CAGCGTAATCGCCAGCACCACGCCTGGCAGCAGACCGCCCGTGAACAAGGCGGCAATCGATACTCCCGTTACCGAGCCGATGGTGATCAGCACCAGGCTTGGCGGAATGGTTTCGGTCTGCGCGCCGGTGGCCGCGAGCAGGGCGACGAGATCGCCCGGTCTGGCACCGCGCAGCTTCATTTCCGGAAACAGCACCGGCGCCACGGCGGCCATATCGGCGGCCTTGGAGCCCGATATGCCCGACACCAGATACATCGCGCCGACCAGCACGTAATGCAGTCCGCCGCGGACATGACCGAGCAAGCTCGCGAGGAACGCGACCATTGCCCGCGCCATTCCGGTCATCTCGATCAGCAGGCCAAGGAAGACGAACAGCGGCACCGACAGCAGGATCAGGTGGCTCATGCCCTCGTCCATGCGGCCGACCAGCACCGTCAAGGGCGTATTCGTCGTCAGCGCCAGGTAGCCATAGGTGGCCAATCCGAACCCGAAGGCGATCGGTATGCCGGCAAACACGCAAAAGCCAGCCACGCCGACGAAGAAAATGATCAGGTTGATATTGCCGAGCGGCTTCAGCCAAGCCTGCAAAAGCCAGAACACCGCAATCACTGCCGCGACCGACAGGATGGCGCCGAGCACAGTGCGGAAATCGCCCGCGCGCACCAGCCGCAGCAACGCAAACAGCGCCATCAGGCAGATACCGACCGGCAACGCGGCCGCGCGCCAGCTGTTGAGGATCTGCAACGCCGGCGTGGTGATGAAGCTTTCCTCGTAGGCATAATCGTAGGCCGGCCAGACGATCATCAGGAGGAATGCCAGCGCGGCGCAGGTCGCAACCAGATCGAGATAGGCGCGCATGGAAGGTCTTGCGCTGGCCACGATAGCGGTCATCCGCATGTGCTCGGCGCGGCGGAACGCCACCGCGGCCCCCCCCATCGCCAGCCACAGGAACAGGATGGAGGCCAGTTCGTCCGACCAGATCAATGGGCTATGCAGCCCGTAACGGGCCACGACGCCCGCGAACAGGATGACGATCTCGGCCACGACCAGAAGTGCCGCCGGGATCTCAACCAGCATTCCCAGGACATGTTCGACGGTCGCCAAGGCCGGACGGCGGCGAGGGGACTGAGCCACCTCGCCGGCCATGCGCTCGGTCAGTTCGGCATCAGCCATGACAACCCCTGCACTCAGGGCATGATCCGGGATCGCGTTACGACAGCTTGCCGACGGACTTTTCGAGCAACGCCCAGGCATGGTCGCCGTATTTACCCTTCCATTCCGCATAGAACCCGGCCGAACGCAACTTCTCCCGGAACGGCGTCACGTCTGGCTGATTGAACAACAACCCTTTGGACTCCAGTTCTCCACGGAGGCTGGCGTTCAGCTTGGCGGTATCCTCGCGCTCCTTCAGCGCCGCGGCGTTGATGTTTTTGGCGACGATGGCGCGAATGTCGTCGGGCACCTTCTCCCAGGCGCGCCGATTGGCGAGGAACCAGAAACCGTCCCACATGTGATTGGTCAGCGAGCAATATTTCTGCACCTCATAGAGCTTCGCCGTCGAAATCAGCGCCAGCGGATTCTCCTGGCCTTCGACAATCTTGGTCTGCAGCGCCGAATAGACCTCGCTGAAATTGATCGAGGCCGGAGAGGCGTCGAACGCCCTGAACATCGAGGTCCAGAGCGGGGAGACCGGCACGCGGATCTTGAAGCCCTTGTAGTCGTCGGGGCTGTTGATCGCCTTGGTCGAGGACGTGGTCTGGCGGAAGCCGTTGTCCCAGATCCTGTCCATCGCCACGAGATTGGCCTTGGCGATTTCACCACGCACATAGGCGCCGAGATCGCCGTCCATCGCCTTCCATACCGTGTCGTAGTCCGGGAACGCAAAGCCGATGCCGTTAATCGAGGCTGCCGGAACCAGCGTGGCCAGGATCAGGCCGGACAATGTGAAGAACTCGATGCCTCCAGACCGAATCTGGCTCAGCATGTCGGTATCCGACCCGAGCTGGTTATTCGGGAAAACCTGCAGGTCGAACCGGCCATGGGTCTCGGCCTTGATCGCACCCGACATCTCCTTGGCGCGCACGTTCATCGGATGGGAGTCCGGCGCGTTGTTGGCATATTTGTAGGTAAATTCGGCTGTCTCGGCGCGTGCGATCATCGGCGCGCCAAGCCCGCCGCCCAGCACGGCAGAAGCAGCGGATGCCTTGAGAAGCGTGCGTCGTGAAAATCTCATCTGGCGTTTCCCTTGAGGCTTGTTGTTGTTTTGAGATGCCATCCTATACGGACCTGATGCCGCGGGGTCATCATCGATCTCGATCTCGCGCGTTTATAGGTGGCTCAAAGTGAACGCCCAAGCCAAATTGATTTGGCAGGAATTGCACCTAAATATCTGATCTAATTATAGATATAAATAGGCGATGTTTCACTTCACAAACCCAATAGAACATACGCCTCTAAGTGACTGATTTTAGCGGTCTTTAGCGCCGCGTCCGCACTCGTCCATGCGAACTGCATCGGGTCCAGTCAGCGCCGGAGCTATTCCGGGACGCCAAACCCGGTCTACAAATTCTTGGCAGGTCTCGCCCTTGTTGGGCGGCCCAAGCGTTAGCCAAATGAGCAGGAACATCGCCCCAAGGAACAGGACCGCGATGCGAATTTCCTTCACGGCTTCGCGCCGGGCTTCCGTGGCTTCACCACGGCCTTAAAGGCGCGGTCCGCGCCTTCCCGCGTCTTATCCGCACCAGCCTCATCAGCGGCCTCTAGGAACCGTTTGTATTGTTCGGGATCGTCGGGCTGCTGGCGGGTTTTCTGAGATCGAACTGCGGTCTTTTTGCTTCGGGCTTGCATATGGTCAGCCTGTTTCCAGCTACATCGCCCGATAGTTTAAGCAACCCGAGCGATTTGGAGTTTCCGCCGTCAAATGTATGGAACTCAGTGACGCGATAGATGATGGCCGTTGCCAGATGGATGGCATCTGGCGTCGATATGGTCTTTCCGTCGAATTCCTTGGGCCGCGAAGAATAGTAATCCCGCAAGTCATGAGCCAACTGCGCAATTCTAATATCCATTGCTACCCTGTTCACGCGGCGCTTCAGCATGTCCGCGAACAGCCTACCCATGCCAACAGGCATCTTCCCATTCAGGACTTCTACAAGCGTGACAACCGAAGTAACGATCTTAACCTCTCGGCGTTTCGATCGCTCAATGACCTCGCGCACGCCATCCATTTCGCCGGATTTGCGAGTTTCGTCTTGGAGCCATGCTAGGAAAAGACAGCTGTCCCAATAGAATATTGGCTCATTGCCAGCCATCTCGAAGCTCCCGAATGAAAGCTTCGCTACTCAATCCACCAGTAATATCAGGTGCACGGCCGCGCAAATCATCCCAATCTGGCAACTCGGAATCAGGCTGAAACGGTTCGATGCCAGTTACGGCGACCTGGTGCGGGAAGGTTGCCCCGGAGCGATAGTGCATAGTCCCGTATATTTCGACGCGCCTGCCAACCGCCGCTACCGCATCGTCATATAGCCTCGCCGGGAAATGGCAGCTTATTTTGCGAGGTCCGACGACGGGATACACATAGAAAACGTTTGCGCCATGATGCAGGTTTATCTGCTCAAGCATTCCCTCGATTGCACCTTCGCACTCTTCATCTATGGCCAGCGCTTCATCAACTTTGGTCAAGACCTTTGGAGTCAGGTCGAAGCGATGGTCATTAAAAAGCAGCGTTACATTGGCGACGGTTTTACCCACGGGCTTTGCGAGACCTCTAATGTCTTCAAGCAAGTCGGCATCTAGGCCGGAAAGGTCGCTTCCATTTTCGAGGGCCGTCGTGACGCGAACAAGACTTTCCACGATGGCACGTCCGACATATGGATGCTTAGGAAGTGCTTGCGGTTCTAGCACGATTCTGACCGGGCTTTTGTAGGAAAGCTCGGCAATCCGATAAAGGGTCGCTAGCTTTCCGTCGCTGGCTTCCCGGTCCAGTTTGGTGATGGTGCCGCTAAGGTGCTGAAGCTGGTTCATGAACGCGCCAAAGCGCACCTGCCCATCATCTTGGGGCAAGCCCTCTATAATAAGAGTGATCCGGTCATCATCGGCCATCAACCGCACCACGATTTGAGAGCATCCAAGAGATTCTACCCTACGAATGAGTCCCGGTACATAAGCCTTTTGCCAGCTGCACCTTGCACCGCAAGAGCGGACCGCTCCACGTCGCTAATGCCCAATTTGGCGCGCGTGTTCTGTCGGAAATCGAACTCGGCAAGATAACGGTCAAGATGCTGCTTATCGACGTGCTGATAGATGCCAACAAGGCCACGCTTCAGAACGGAAAAAAATCCCTCCAACGTGTTCGTATGAGCAATGCCGCGCACCCATTCAAACTTGGAGTGGTCTACGGCCTGATGGTCGGCAACGGGCGCAAATTTGTAAACCTGAGCCTGATCTGTGGATAGCGTGCTATCCGGATGAACATGCTGCCGCACCAGACCGACGACGGTGCGATGATCGAGCGTAGTGGAGCGAATGTCGCCGCCGCGCTCAACCAAACTCATCACGATTGGGTTGTGCGTCTTGCGGCGAAAACCCGCCGGTCGTTTGGTCTTGCGGGACCGCGCCAGTTCCGTTTCGTCGGCCTCGACGACCTTGCCAAAGCCGCCCAATTGAGCTGGGTTGCCGGGAGCCATGGCGTGGCGGATGCGGTGCCCTAGGTGCCAAGCCGTCTTCATACCGCAGCCAAGCATCCGCTGAAGCTGGCGGGTAGAGATGCCTTTCTTGGAGCAACAAAGCAGGTGGATAGCCTGAAGCCAGAGCCGCAAGGCCAAATGGCTGTCCTCGAAAATGGTGCCGATCCGGACGGTAAACTGCTTCCGGCAGGCATAGCACTTGTATAGGCCGGGCCGAGTCGTCTTGCCCTGAAGGCGTCCAATCTTGGCGCTATCGGTGTTTTCGCAGTGCGGACAGACGGGACCATTCGGCCAAAGTTCCGCCTCGACGTAAGCGAATGCCGCTTCTTCGTTCTGGAACCTAGCTTCGGAAAGAACAGATTTGGCCATGGGTTATCTCCCTTGGCTCAGACAGAATCAAATTCTGATGGGTGTGTCAAGTGAAACATCGCCTATAAATATTCCATAATATACCTTATGCGAATCTGCCGGTTTGGCGACAGACGAGGAAGTCAGGCTTGGACCTGAGCCAGATGCTTCCCTAGCTTCCCTTGAAGCGAGCCCTGCGCCGTCCAAGGAATGCCGCGACGCCTTCCTTGTGATCCTCGGTCAGGCTCGCCAGCGCGAACTGATCGACGTCCATATGGCTGGCGAGGTCGTCGAGC
>JAJYAH010000545.1 GCA_021779635.1 Pseudomonadota bacterium
GCTGGAGGCCGCGCTCGCGCGGCGGCTCGACCGTATGACGCGACAGATCGAGCGCCTCGAACGGCACGTCACGATCTCAAACGAAGCGCTGGCGCTGTTCGTGCGCTTCTGGCTGACCAACACCCCGCCATTGCCGGATACCGCCCAGGCGGCGGCGCAGGCCAAGGGCCGGGAGCGCTATGACGGCTTCGTCGAAGCCTTGGGGCGGCGGCTGGCGCGTGGTCGGACGCTCGCCGACGAGGTTATCGCGGATGTGAATCCAACCGACCCGGCCGCTTCGCCGGACTAGCCGCTTGGCGCTCCACCTTCGGCCGCTTCAGGGGTCACGGCTGCCGCGATGTCCCTTCGCCAGTCGGTCGGCCGACGCGCGGCGATCGCCACTTCGATCCTGCCGAGCTCGGCAACCCATTCTTGGTTCCAAAGCCGCCTATCTTTCAGACCGCGCGCGGTTTCAAGAAATCGGCGGATCATGCGCACGAGGTCCTGCCCGGCCGCATGAACGGCGCGGTCGAGTTGAGTCGCCCTGACGCCTGCCTGGTGCAAGCTCACGACGACTGCCATGAAGTCGCCGCTGATTCCGATGTAGGGGGCAAGCACCCTACCGAGCACAGCGGGATCGACGGGCGTGGTCACTTCGCTGCTCGCCGCTGGCTCCTGCATCGATGCGAATAGACTCGGCCACCATGCGAAGAGACGGGCGACGGCTTGGGACCAAAAATCCTTGGCGGTCCTCGGCTCGACGAGCCGCGCTTCCCGAAATGCCAATTCGATTGCCAGCCACATCGCGCAAGCATCGTCTCGCTGCAATCCGGCATTCATTACGAGTGATTCGATTGCGCCAAGTCCCCATAGGCCCATGATCTCCGCCGGATTGGCTTGGATGCCACCGCGCGTCGGCCGGCGGTGCCAGGCCTGCTCGCGCTCGAACCGCAGCGCCTTCCAGCTATCCGTGAACCAGGACGCGGTATTCGGAATTCGCGCGAGCGCATCGCCTGCAATGGTCCGAAGCGGAGCGCCGGGCAGTTGGATCAGTTCACTCGCTCTCGTCAGCTCAAAACCATTACGCTTCAGCAGACCTCGCGCGACTGCACCGATGTTCACATTGGTTGCTGCGGAGCTGAAGGCCGCTACGCTGAGTACGGCGACAGCACGATATTGGCGAACCAGCGGTTCTGCTTGCGCGATCCACTCGTCTTGCGCACGCAGAGGTGCGAGACGGCAGCTCACTGCATGCACGAGAATCCCGATGTGATTGATCATGAACTTGCGCTGTCCGCATCCATCAGCTGGCGGGAGGCGCTGAGGTATCTGCCGGAGAAGGTTCTCAAGCCAATGCCAGCCGAGTTCGACGCCGTCGGAGCGCGCGAAAACGATATCGAGAAGGTCGTCGGCAGCCTCGCTGAACAGAGTGACGCCTTTCGTCAGATCCTCGACTTTCTTCGCCACTTGATATCCCGCGAGCCCAGCCTGCTGCTCCGCGCAACCCGAATGTCGACCCTGCCCGTCAGGAGCGTTCGCGGCGGAAAGCAGTTGCACGCTCGCCAATTGCAGCAAGAGGATGGCCGCCATACCGCGGCGCTGCCACCGCCCTTCTGCGTCGAAGGAGGCACCGGCCAGACGCAGCAGCTCCAGGACATCACTTCGATTTTCTGTCAAAGCTTTGCTGCTTAAGCACTGCCTCACCAGCGTTGGGTGCGGCAGTTCGTCGATCATCTGTAGAAACCGCTCTGGCTCGGCTCTGCGCATAATCTCGAACACATCGCTCCAGCGGAAGAAGACCGGCCACAGGTCCGCCTCCCAAACCTCCTGAAAGCTCCCGGACCGGGCGAATTGCTCGACGATCGACGCCATTGAAGCTCGTCTCGGCGGAATCTCGGTGACGCGGTCCGGCTCGTCGTTGGCCTCCTCGATGATTGCCGTAAGGAATTCTACAAACTCGCTCCAACGGTCCGCATCCTCGCGCAGAGCAGCGGCGGCGGAATCAGCGAAAACCTCCCAGGCCTGGCTGTCGATTGTCGAAACAAGGTGTCCAATCCAGCTAAGCTTGCAGGGACCATAGACGGCATAGGCACGCCCGCACGCCAGCGCCAGCGCATGACCGATGAGCGCCGCTTCAGCCGGTTCGACGCCTTCGCCGCCGTCGATCTTCCATGCGAGAGCGTCGGACAAGGCGCCAAGGTTTGCCTCAAACAGGCGGGTGACGAGGCTCAATTCGGTGGACAACGCAGGAAGGTCGTGTCGGGAATGGAGCACCCGGCCATTATCCGCGAGGTCACGGACCCATCTTTCGCAGATGCCGGTGACGATATCGGCCTCTGTACGCTGCGCCAGCCAGCCGGCAATGCGCGCGCGCCGCTCTCGCAGATATTCGTCATATGGCCGCGGCATCGGATCCATCCACCTGCGGAGTCTGGAGCCCGGATTGGGCGAGCCAGTCGGCCAGCGATTTCGACCGCAGCAATGCGCGTTCAATTGCCGTGATGACAGAACGCGGTTCGTGAACGCGGCTGATGAGGCCGATCCGTTCACCAAGCTCATTGAAGGAGGGTCCGGACGCCCACACGATGTCGTCGATCACCACGAAACGGTCGTGGAAGAGGGGTTTGCTCGAACCCGGCATCACGAGCACTTCGGGCGCACCGTGGCCAAGTTTGCTCTGCACGTGTCGAAGCTGCTTCAGCAGATGCACCCCATGCGCAACGGATGACACCGTCGCTTCCTCCAAGTCCGCCGACGTTTCGCTCACACTATTGCTGGGCCTAGAGGTGTCGCGCATACGGCGGGCGCCGGTCAGAATCTTAACGTCGACCCCGTCGCGCATGACTCGCAGCGCGTAGTTCTGCATCTCACGCAGGCCAAAATCTGGATCGACGAAGATGACCCGGCGCTGCGCCCCAGCGACCAGACCGGCCACGAACGCTTCCGCCTCGGCGCGCATCGTGGTCAATTCGTCGTCGCTCAGATCCTCCTTGTCGCTCTCATGGGCGCCAAACAGCCGTTGCGGTGCGGATTCCACCCGGATGCGGTGCTTGCGCGCTTCCTGCAATTCAACGATCCGGATTGCGCCGGACGGGGGGAGCGCCTCTCCCACATGCACACCGCCCGCGTCGATGACGCGGCTGGTCGTGTACCGGGAAACGGGCTTGCGACGGCCGCCCGTGGGAACCTCGACCTCCAACACGGCATTGACCAAGCCAAAACCGACGCTGATCTGCCCCATCCACAAGGTCGGCGGAACCATCCGCAGGAGCCCGCGCGTTGGGCAGGAGAGCCCGTAGCCCGACTCGCTTACGGGCTCTGGGTAATCGGTAATGGCGAATCCGTCGCCGTCGAAGGACGTGAGCAAAACCTCGGTCCAGCCTGCCGGCCGCCGCTGGAGCAGGACGAGCTTCAGTGCATCGGCATCCGCCTCGGGATAAGCCGCATATCGCCGCCTGTGCGCTTGAAGGACGATGCGCTCCGAGCCGTCGGTGCCGCGTCCCAGCGGGAAATGTCCGACGCCCGAAAGCAGTGGATCGGGCGCGAGCAGGGAGATGCTTCCCAGCCATTCCTCGAAGGGGTACGGATCGAAGCCGGCATTCGTGGCAAGCCACTCGCGGGCAGCCGCGCTTGACACAAGCGATCGGACGACTTGGTCCGTGTCTTCCATCGGGACCAAGCGATGAATCCGCGGGCCACAGTGCCATTGCGGCGCGAAGGCCACGTCCTCACCGACGCAAAACCGCCCCAACGCCGGTTCGACCCCATATGGTGGCGCCATAAGGTCAATGGAAGTTCCATTGCGAGGAATGGTGACCCGTCCACGCGCGGCCTCTTCGTACCACGCAAGCGCATCGGCAACCGGCATCGCCAGCGCGGACGCCGCCAAAGTTACATCTCCACCAAAGCCAGGCACTGTCCACGGTCTGTCCCCGGCCCAAAAGGACTCCGGCGGCGGGATGTCGCGCGGAAACAGTTCCACGTAGCCGAAGATCAAATATTGCTTCTTTGCGGCGCGCATCGTGCTGAGTCGCACGAGCGCACCGTGATAGTCGGCCGTGACCTGAGGCCACTTCTGCGCGTCGTTCGGGACGCAAGGCGGCTCTGAGCTTTCGGGCGTCGCCTTCCCCTCGCTCGGGTTGTCATGCCTGTCCATCTGACCTCCATGGTCTGACCAGACCCTAACATGCCGCGCTTTCTTGGGCTGATGCCAATCGCGCCCAGAAAAATGGACGCCCCTTCAGGATCCTCAGACAGCGTCCCTGTTCCGCCGTGGCGCCTAAAAGTCGTCGCAGCAATAAGGCGAAGCGAAGAAGGGCCGCACCGCTCCGCGTTCGAATAACCCATCCTGCCGGTCGCTTGTCTTTCTATCCCAGAGCCCTACGCCCCTATCAGCCTTGTTGCGCTTCCCCATTTCCGGCTCTTTCTAATCAACCCCGGTGATCAATCCGCCTCGACGAGGCGAGTTTTCGGGGTTCGCAGTGACGACGATCTCGTTCCGCTCAGAAGCCTTCGCCCGCGGCGCGCGCATGCTGCGCACGGCGCTTGGCCCCGCGATCGCCGGCTATCTCGAAGACCCCAGCATCGTCGAGGTGATGCTCAATCCCGATGGCCGGCTCTGGATTGACCGGCTATCGGGCGGGCTTGAGGACACCGGTTGCCGGGTCACCCCGGCCGATGCCGAGCGCATCGTCCGGCTCGTCGCCCATCATGTCGGCGTCGAGGTCCATGCCGGCAGTCCGCGCGTCTCGGCCGAATTGCCGGAAAGCGGGGAGCGGTTCGAGGGCCTGGTGCCGCCTGTCGTGGCGGCGCCGTGCTTCGCCATCCGCCGCCCGGCCGTCGCGGTCTTCACCCTTGGCGACTATGTCGAGGCCGGCATCATGTCCGGCGCGCAAGCCGAGCTGCTTCGTGTGGCGGTCCGGGAACGGAAGAACATCCTCGTCGCCGGCGGGACCTCGACAGGCAAGACGACGCTGGTCAATGCGCTCCTCGCCGAGGTCGCCAAGACCGGCGACCGGGTGGTGCTGATCGAGGATACCCGCGAACTGCAATGCGCCGCGCCCAACCTCGTGGCGCTGCGCACCAAGGACGGCGCGGCATCGCTGTCCGATCTCGTCCGTTCATCGCTGCGGCTGCGTCCCGACCGTATTCCGATCGGCGAGGTGCGCGGCGCCGAAGCGCTCGATCTTCTGAAGGCCTGGGGCACCGGCCACCCCGGCGGTGTCGGCACCTTGCACGCCGGCTCCGCCATCGGCGCGCTGCGCCGCCTCGAACAGCTCATCCAGGAAGCCGTCGTCACCGTCCCGCGCGCGCTCATCGCCGAGACCATCGACATCATCGCCGTGCTC
>JAJYAH010000546.1 GCA_021779635.1 Pseudomonadota bacterium
GATCGAGCGCCGAGGTCGGCTCGTCGAGCAGCAGCACGCTGGGATTGGGCGCGATCGCCCGCGCGATCGCGACGCGCTGCTGCTGACCGCCGGACAGATGCCTCGGCAAGGCGTCGGCGCGCTCGCCGAGGCCGACGCGTTCGAGCAGGTCGCGGGCGCGGCGGTCGGCCTCGGTCCGCGAAAGGCCATGGACCCAGCGCAGCGGACCGGCCACATTCTCCAGCGCGGTGAGATGACCGAACAGATTGAATTGCTGGAACACCATGCCGACGCCGACGCTGGCGCGCTCTTCGGCAATGGCATGTGGCGACAGCGGCTTGCCGTCGCCCCGGAAGCCCATGCGGCGGCCACCCACCTTGACGATTCCGGCGTCCCAGCCTTCGAGATGGTTGATACAGCGCAGCAGCGTGCTTTTGCCCGACCCGCTGGGACCGAGCAGTGCCACGACTTCGCCGACGCGAACCGTCAGATCGACGCCGGCGAGAACCGGCTGACTGGTGTAGGCCTTGTACAAACCGCTGACCTCGACCGCGACATCGTTGCGCGTCAGCGTGGCGGACCGTCTGGTCCGGTCCGCCCGCGAGACCTTGGCTTCCCTGGCGGGTGCCAGGTACGAAGCGGCTTCGCCGGATTGGGTGGCGGCTATCGGCGCCGCCCCTATCGGCTCCAGCACCGATGGCGCGCGATACCAGGGCAGCAGGCGGACCCAGCCATTCTCCGTCGCGGGCCGGTCGAGATCGAGCGCCCGTTCCATCAGCAACTGGATCAGGCTGACCGCGGTGGTGAGCACCAGATAGATCAGCCCGGAGGCGAAGAAGATGGAAAAGAAGTCAAACGTCGAGGAGGCAAGCTGCGTGCTTCTCAGCGTTAGCTCCGGCACCGAGATCACGCTCGCCAGCGACGAATTCTTCAGGGCGCTGACGGTTTCATTGCCGAAAGCCGGAATCATCATGCGGATGGCCTGCGGCGCGATGATGCGTCGCATCAGCAAGGCCGGCGTCATCCCGAGCGCCTGTCCGGCCAGCACCTGGCCCCGGTCGATGCCGAGCACGCCGGCGCGAAGCATTTCGGCGATGAAGGGCGCTTCATTGGCGGCGAGCGCCAGACCCGCAGCCCCAATCGCACTGAGCTTGAGGCCGATCTGCGGCAACGCGTCGTAGGCGAACACCATCTGCAGGATCAACGGCGTGCCGCGAAAGATCACGGTGTAGCCCCGGGCGAATGCAGCCAAGAGCCAGAACCGGCTAAGCTGCATCGCCGCGAGGGCCAGACCGAGGATCAGTCCGCCGACCAGTCCGAGGGCGGTCACCGCCAGGGTGAACCAGATGCCCGCGATCAGGTACGGCAGACTGAGATAGTGGACGAACAGCGTCATCAGTTGACCGAGAGAATGTCCGGTTCCTTGAAGTTATTGACGTCGAGATCCCACTTCTTCAGCAGCGCCATGTGAGTGCCGTCCTTCTGAAGGGCGATCAGTGCTGCCAGCACCGCATCGCGAAATTCAGGCTTGTCCTTGGGCACGGCGATGCCGACCGAATAGGGGATCGTCACCGCGATCGTCACCGCGATCGCCTTTTCCAGCTTGTCGGGGTTGGCCTTCACTGCCTGGTCGACGGTGTTGACGTCGTTGACATAGGTGTCGGCGCGGCCGGCCAGGATGGCCTGGATGCAATTGGCGTTGTTGTCGTAGAGCTGCAGTGTCGGCTCCGGCTTGCCTTCCGCCTTGCACTTCGGAATCAGGTCCTGAACCAGCGGGACTTCCACGAAGCCGGTGTTCTCCGCAGCGGCAGAGCCGCACATCGAGGTGTTGATGCCGGAAATCTTTTTCGGATTGCCCTTGGCCACCAGCACGCCATCGAACACTTTCGAATAGGTGATAAAGTCGGCGGCCTTGGCACGCTCTTTGGTGGCATAAATATCGGAAATCACGATATCGGCCTGCCCGCTCGACAAGGTCGTCAGCAGGGCTGCGAAGGTAACCGCCTTGTAGGTCAGCTTGAAGCCGAGGCAGTCGCCGATCCGCTCGCCAAGATCGATGTCGAAGCCGACATATTTGTCGGGATCCTTCGGATCGACCGCTTCATAGCCCGGCGTGTGCGGGTTGATCGCGTTGACCAGCGTCTTGCCTTTCCAGGCCGGATATTTCGCCTGCAGCGCCTCGCATGCGGCCGGCGCCGCCTGGGCCTGGCCCGCCAGGCCAAGCGCCATCAGGCACGCCCCGCCGATCGCAAGGCTGCGGGCAAGGGTTCGGCAGCGACCGGCCGATCCGGTCCTATCCTGGAAGCTGCGCAAATTCTCGAACAGATTTCCTAGCATCATGGGAACAGACTCCTCTGTTGCTGACGAGCAGGTTCGCTCGGCAAGGCTGACTGCCCCAAAGGCTAGAAGGAGCGAGATGTGAAAGCTTGTCTGCAGCCGCACAAACCCTTGCAGCCGGCGTCCCAATTTTTGGGCATACGCCGCATCTTTTCCGGGCTGACCGCACAATTGCCGGTCATTGATGCGCGAGAGATCGCGTCTACTCTGCGGATGTCGCTGCAGCGGCGCGCGCGAGACAGGCCTGGACCGATACCCGCCCCGGATCATGTCCGGGGCGGGCTTCGCTCAAAACGCCAGGTTTTTAGAACCCGAATGAAATAATCCGGCGAAGGATTCCGCCGATGCTGGCATGATGACGCCGGTGGTAGTGTCTTGTCGTCGGCGCGGATTCCTCAGACGACGACGACACGGTCCGGCCCGGCCCGATGGCCTCGAACTGCGCCTTCTGCTCGTCGGTCAAATTTCCATAAAGGTCGTCAAGGGCCGCCTTCACAGTCTCGACCGCTTGCAGCATGGTGCCGAGCCGATTGCCGACGGCGGCGAGCCGCGCCGGCGGCGTTAACGCGGTGTCGGGCGCACAAGAGGCCTTGAGCATTTCCGCCGCCCTGGCGCTGGTCTGCTCGAGGGCGGTGAGGCTTGCGCGCTGCGCTTCGGTCGGATGCAGTCGTTGCTCGATCTGGGCGGCCGGCCAGTCTGTCGCACCGGACTGTGCGGAGCCGCAAGCCTGGGCGAGCGAGCCGTCGGCGTTGGGGGCCGCCTGTCGGCTACGCCGCCGCTCTTCACGCTGATCCCGGCCGAGCGCATCCAGCCGCGCCTTCTGCTCGTCATTGAGGAGGCCGTAGAAACGATCGAGCGGCGGCTGCACGATGCCGACCGCCGCGATCATCGCCTCGAGGCGCGATTGCATGCCGGCGAGCCGGCCAAGTGCGGTCAACACGATTTTCGTCGGACACGTGGCCTTGATGGTTTGCGCCGCCTTCACCGAAGCGTTGGCGAGATCATCGAGCGCCGAGCGCTGGGCGTCATTTGGTTGAATAGCCTGCTGGATTTGATCGATCGGCAGGCCCGCGATGTCGCGGCTGTCCTCGCCGCACATTTGGGACAGTTCATCCGGTGGCGGATTTGCCGCCTGCGTTGCGGACGGCGCTGGCGCCGCGCCGCCGCCATCCTGCGGCAGATACCCGCTCAGGTCATCATAGCCATAAGGGGCGAACATGCCGGCATAGATGTCGCCATAGCCGTAGCCCCAGAACGAAGGATCGTAGCCATAACCCCACATCGCGTAGTCGGAGATATCGTAGAAGGCGAATGGCCAGAACAGCGGGCCGACCCAGCCATAGCCGCCGTCGCCGTGCTGCCACCATCCACCCTGCCAGTTCCCACCCTGCCCTGTCGCCAGCCCCGCCGTTGCCGCGCTCGCCGCGATTTGCGCGCGGGTACCTGGGTTGCGCAAGGCACTCCGATTTCGCAATGCGCCCGCGACGGAGCGCGAGCTCAGCGTGCGGCGAACGGCCGCGGATCTGCGGCTTGCGTTGTGGCCGGCCCGATTCCCCGCGGAACCGCGGCCGGCAACAGAGCGATTGCCGGCAAAACCGGACCTGGAAACCGAGGACCGGCCACTAAAGTGGCCGCCGCCGCCGAAATGTGTCCCGCCCCTGTGCATTCCGCCAAAATGTCCACCTCCAAAGTGTCCGCCTCCGAAGTGTCGGCCCCCGAAGTGCGCACCGCCGAAGTGTCCACCCCCGAAGTGTCCACCCCCGAAGTGTCCACCCCCGAAGTGTCCACCGCCGAAGTGCCCACCGCCAAAGTGACCGCCACCGCCAAAATGGCCACCACCGCCGTGACCGCCTCCGCCGCCGTGACCACCTCTCCCCGCGTAAGCCGCACCAGCGCCTGCGAGCGCGATCGAAAGAACCATCACGGATAGAAATTTGAGTTTTGACACGACACCCTCCTCAAGCGCCCGCGCTACCGGAAGCGGCACCAACCCCAAGGGAAAACGCACCAGCGGCGCCTGAAGTTCCGGACGCCGTCCTGAATCGGCCGGATAATGGCGGCCCGACCACTGTTGCGCCTTGAGGATTACTGCTCGCCGTCGCGCAGCCGGCGGTAGACCGCGCCGAGCACGTTGCAATAATCGTCGGTCCAGACCCGCTGGTTCTGGTCGGGCTCGGTCAGTTCCCACTGCGCGGATGACGCCAGTTGGCCGACGTCAGCCTCCTCGCGCGCCGAGACCACAACCGAGGTTCCGAAGATGTATTCATCGTCGCGGTTGGAATCTTCGTCGTAGACCCAGCTCTTGAGATCATTGGCCTCGGCGATGCCGACCACGACGCTGGCCAGCTCCAGGTGGCGGTTGGAGATGTGCATCAGCACCGCGCCCTGCGGTGTGAGCTTGTCCTTGTAGATCTTCATCGCCTCTTCGGTGGCGAGATGAATCGGGATCGCGTCAGACGAATAGGCATCGACGATGATCAGATCGTAGATGCCGTCCGGTTCGCGGGCGAAAGTCAGCCGCGCGTCGCCCATCACCGGCTTCAGATCCGGCGCGCAATCCCTGATGTAGGTAAAATACCGTGGATCGCGCGCGGTATCGACCATCGACTGATCGATCTCGAAGAATTTCCAGGTCTCGCCGGGCTCGGATGCGCGAGCGAGCGTGCCGGCGCCGAGGCCGATCACCGCGACATGAAGCGGACCGCCCTTGCGGGCGCGGATCGCCGTGATCGCCTGACCGATGCCGCCATCCTTGTGGTAATACGAAATCACCTCGGGCCGCCCGGATATCGGCGTGCCGTCATTGTTGCGGAATTTCTGCGCGCCGTGAATCGTGGTGCCGTGCAACAGCACGTGATACTGGCCGTTTGGCGTCACCGATATCTTGTGGACGCCGAAAAAGCTGCGCACGGTGTCCACGCGGCCGCCGTCGCCTGGATAGGCCCGGATCAGCACCAGGGCCACCACCACCGTTGCAAAGATCTTCCAGCGGTTGGCATTCAATCCGAGC
>JAJYAH010000020.1:0-5675 GCA_021779635.1 Pseudomonadota bacterium
TCGGAGAACCTCTTGAAGACCTGGTCACCAAAAATGGATACGCGCCCTGTGACAGAACCGAAATCATCCGAAGAAATCGCCCGCACGCTCAAGCTCGATAAGGGCCTCGGCTTTCTGGTGCGTCTGCTCGATACGCGCGTCAACGTGCTCTATGAGCAATTGACCGCGCAAGATGACATCACGCCGAGGCAGTTTGGCGTGCTCCTGACCCTGCATCAGCAGGGCACGCTGACCCTTACCGATCTGGCGCGGCATATCCGGGTCGATCGGAGCACGCTGGGCGAGATGATCAACCGTATGGCGGTTCGTTCCCTGATCACCAAGCGCGACAACGGCCAGGACCGGCGCTCGGCCGAGGTTTTGCTGGCGCCGGCCGGCCGGAAGGCGCTGCTCCGGATCGTCGCCGGCGCCGCTCAGTTGCAAGCCGCCCTGCTCGCGCCGCTGCCGGTCGAGGACCGGGCTTACTTCATGCGATGCATGAAACTCGTTGCGGAGCCGGATCCGGCCATAAGCGCTGACGACGCGCCCGCCCGCTGAACCGCACGGGAACTTAATCTCACTAGCAGTCATGCTTCCGGCGCAGCACATGTGCCTTGCAGCGCGGCTTCAGAAACATTATTACGTATACGTAGTAAATCTCGCCTTCAAACGTAACCGCGCGTGAGGTCTGGAGGAATATTTGCGACTGCGAGAACACCTGAGCGTGCCGTATCTCCTGGAAGCGGAAACCGTCGAGGTGGCCCCCGGATCGTGGATCAGACGCGTCGCCTATCCGGAGCTACCCGGCTGCACCGCGCAGTCCCTTGTTGTCGAGGACGCATTGCAGCTGCTTGAGCGGATGCGGATTGAAATGATCATCGGCATGGTCCGCAAGGGACATCTTCCTCCGGTCCCGCGCCCGCCGCTGCAGAATTGCAATCCGGCCTGGGTTGCCGGACAGGTGGGGCTTTCGGACGACATCATTGCCCTCATCGACCGCGATGCCGCCGGCACGTTGGACACACAGGGCTGACAGCGCTTGCTTGCCTGACAATCAGAAAGGAACGCCAATGCTCTCGCACCAAGACAATGAAACGCTGGTCCGGGTGGGTCCCGATACGCCGATGGGATCGATGTTTCGGCTGTTCTGGATTCCATTTTTCTTCTCCAAGGACCTTGTTGCGGATGGCCAGCCGAAACGCGTGATGTTGCTGGGCGAAGACCTGGTCGCGTTCCGCGACTCACAGCAGCGCGTGGGCCTGGTGGCCAATGCGTGCGCGCACCGCGGCGCGCCGATGATGTTCGGCCGCAATGAGGATTGCGGTTTGCGCTGCGTTTACCATGGCTGGAAGTACGACGTGACCGGCGCGGTGATCGATATGCCTGCCGAACCGCTCAAAAGCCGGTTCAAGGACAAGGTCAAGATCACTGCCTATCCCTGCAGGGAACGGAACGGCATGGTCTGGGCCTATATGGGCCCCGAGACCGCTGATCTGCCGCCGTTGCCGAACGTCGAATGGAATCTCGTACCGGCAGAAAATGTGCAGGTCTCCATCCGGGTGCAGGAATGCAACTGGCTGCAGGCGCTCGAAGGCGAGATCGATTCCGCGCATGCACCCATTCTGCACGGCCGGATCGACTCCAAGGGCCAGATCAACGACTGGTTGGCGAAGCGCGACCTGCGGCCAACCTTCGAATGCGTCCGGCAGGATTTCGGGATGAGCATCGCGGCGAAGCGGCGTCTCGACGATCAGAAACTATATTGGCGCGTCAACCAGTTCATGATGCCGTTCTACTCGCTGGTACCGCCGCAATCGAAATTCCCCGATCTGAGCGGTCACGCATGGGTGCCGATGGACGACGATCATACGCTCTGCATCTTCTTTTCGTATCATCCCTCCGAACCACTTCCCGCCCGCACCCGTGAATTGTTCGAGGAAGGTCACCAGGGTCGGGAAACCGGCCATCCGAGCCGCCACGCCTTCGTGAAGCGGAACGCCACCGTGCCCTACGCCGACTACTGGACCCGGTTCACACGCGAGACCGGATTCGAATTCGACTACCAAAGTCAGGTGGACACCTGGTTTTCGGGCCTGCCGGGACTTTGGGTGCAGGACGGAGCCTGCCAAAGCGGAATTCGACCGATCTTCGACCGAAGCAAGGAGCATCTGGGTTCCAGCGATACCGGTATCGCGATGACCCGACGGCTTCTGCTGGAAGCCGTAAACGCTTATCGCGACCGCGGCATCAAGCCGGGCGGCGTGACCGATCCTGATACTTTCATGGTTCGCGCGGTCTCGCTCACGCTGCCCGAAGGCACCTCATGGGTCGATTTCGGCCGGCCGCACATGACCGCCAGGCTCGGGGCCGATTTCGGCTACGCGCTATAGCTCTCATTCGATCAGGAAACGCGCGGTGACAGAAAATCCGATGACGACTGAGGTCGGTGGCTTTGACGTTCAGCTACATCGCAGCGGGCGCACCATTGCGGTACCACCGGGCGAGACCATTCTCGACGTGCTGCTCGATGCCGGCGTCAACGTGTCTTTCTCCTGTACCGAAGGGATCTGCGGCACCTGCGAAACCAAAGTGATCGATGGCATCCCCGATCATCGCGACTCCTTCCTCAGCGACGAGGAAAAAGCGGAAAACAGCAAGATCATGATCTGCTGTTCCAGGTCGAAATCGCCGGTGCTGACGCTCGATCTCTGAACTTTCCGGTTTTGCATGCGACGCCTGTTATCATCGCACTACCCGCCGCAAATTGCCGAATGCGTCATCACCGGCAAACGATCAGGGCGTCGGCAGCCATGACCCCACCGGCGCCGGCGATGACGGGATTGATGTCGATCTGATCGACAATGTCTCTCAGGTCGTGTGCGAGTTCGGAGAGCCGGCAGATGGTATCGACCAGCCCGTCGATGTCCACGCCGGGCTTGCCGCGAAACCCCGTCAGCAGGGCACGGCCTTTCAGCGACGCCAGCATCGCGCGCGCAGTCTGGCCATTGACCGGAGCAAGCCGCACAGCGGTATCGCCAAGCAATTCGACCATGATGCCACCAAGTCCCGCCGCTATCAGGGGACCGAATTGACGATCGTTCTTGACGCCGAGAACGATCTCGACGCCGGGTGGCACCATCTGCTGTACGCTGATGCCGTCGATCCTGGCCTGCGGTGCGTAGCGCAACGCCGACGCCTGAATATCCTCCGCGGCCTTGCGGACATCCTCCGGCGTCGACAGTCCCAACCTGACGCCACCGGCCTCGGTCTTGTGCAGGATATCCGGCGAGACGATCTTGATCGCTACCGGGCCGCCAATCTGGCGTGACGCCGAGGCTGCTTCTTCGGGATCCCCCGCCAGAATCTCCTTCGGGGTCGCGATGCCATAGCATGCGAGTACCCGCTTCGACTCCGTCTCCGACAAGGTCGTCCCGCGTCGTTTCGCATCGGAAAGGATTGCGCGCGCCGCTGGCTCTGCGGAAACGGCCAATCGGCGCTCCGCGTCCGCTTGGCGGCCGCGATACTCATGCCAGTCGAGCCATGCGCGCAACGTCGCAAAGCAGCGATCCGCCGAACGAAACATGCAGACCTTGGGATCGGCATCGAGAAGTTCGCTGCCAGGTCCTTGATACCACTCGTTCATCCACACCACGGCCAGCGGCCGATCGGTGCGGGCAGCCGCCTCGACAATCGTTGGCGCCCGGGCGCCGCTCGACGAGCTGTGCGCGAAGATCATCGGCATCACCAGCGCGCTGAAACCCGAATCGTTCAGGAACGCATCAAGGCAAAATCCGAACGTCTCCGACGTCTTCAGCACCTCGGCGGTCAGATCGGAAGGATTGGCCACGGAGCCAAAATCCGGAACGACCTCCTTCAGCGCGCTCGCGGTCCTGGCCTCAAGCGCCGGCAGCGGCACGCCGTGCTGTTCGGCCTTGTCGGCGCAGATCACCGCAGCACCGCCCGACGTCGAGAGTATTCCGACCCCTCTGCCGTTCGAGGGCGCCTTGGTCTTGGCAAAGAACGATGCCGTTTCCAGCACGGCTTCCAGATCGTCGATCGCGATGGCGCCGGTATCCGCGATGGCCGTCTGGTAGGCGACGGCCGATCCGACCATCGTTCCGGTGTGCGACATCGCCGCTTTGCTGCTAGTCTCGCTGTTGCCTGTCTTGTAGACGATCAATGCCTTGCCGGCATCGCGCGCCTTTCGCGCGGCGGTCAGGAAACGCCCACCGCTCTTTACCCCTTCCAGCAGGCAAACGATGGCTTTGGTGTCGTCATCCTCGGCAAGATAGGAGATGAAATCACAGACATCGACGTCACAGGAATTTCCCGCCGCGAGATAATGCGAGAACCCGATCCCGCGCTCCATGCCCTGCAGCACGGTGTAACCCAGCGCCCCGCTTTGCGAGACGATCCCGATCGGGCCCCGCTTGTGGCCCATGCCGGCATAGTCAGGCATGAAGTTCAACCCGGCGCCCGAACGCGTATTGGCAAGGCCAACGCAGTTCGGTCCGACCACGCGGACACCGGTGCGATGCGCAAGCTCAACCACGCGTTGCTGCGCTTCGATCCGGTCCGGCTTGGCCGTCTCGGCAAAACCTGAGGCATACACAATAACTCCGCCTGCCTTGACCGCGGCGGCGCCCTCGATCATGCCCTCGACCATTGGCCGCGCAACGCACAGCACCACGCAATCCGGGCTTTCCGGCATATCCGCCAGTGACGGCACACAGGGGCGGCCCAGCAAGGTCTGGTATTTCGGATTGATCGCGAACACCTTGCCGCTGAACGCCGACATGTTGGACAGGGTGCGCTCGCCGAACGACCCCCGCGTTTCCGATGCGCCGACGACCGCGACAACCCCGGGATTGATGAGACGTGTGAGGTCGGCCGCGCTGTAAAGCGACCGCGTTGAGTGTGTCATTATTCCTGAACTCGCATTGCGTGATTGTGGCCGGTCAAGGCGTATTGAAGCCCTTGATGACGGGTTTCGCGGTGGCTTTTTCCGGCGGCCAGACCGTCACGAGCCGGTCACCCTGGAACTGCGTCAACGTGGTGTCGCGCCCCTTGTTGCGGCCATTCCCGTCGAACTCAAGATAATCCGACGAGGTAATCATCTCGTCCTTGCCGACCTTTATTTTCCGAAGCGCATCCGCAATATCTTCCGGCTTGAAACTCTTTGCCGCGTCGAGCGCCTTGATCGTAACCATGGTGCCGAAATAGCCGAGCGCCGAGTTCAACGTCAGCGGTTGCTGGAATTTCTTTTCGAAGGCCTCGCCGACTTTCTGCGCCGCCGGAAGGTCGGCGGAGAACGGCGTCACGGCGAACTGCCAGGACACCAGATTGCCGATCTCCGGCCGCAACTTCGGATCGCCTGACATGCCGCCGGTACCGATCACCACCGGGTGAAAATCGAGCTGTTGGTAGGCCTTTGAGGCCAGTATGCCCGCGTGAAAATATCCAACCTGGATCACGATGTCAGGCTGGGACGCCTTCAACTTCAGGACCGGCTGCAACAGATCCTGCGCCTGGAAGCCGTAGTCGATGAATGCGGTCACCTTGAAATCGCTGCGCTTGGCCAGTTCGAGCTTGAGCTGCTTGCTCATCTCGATGCCGTAATCATTGTCAGGACAGAGCACGGCGATCCTGGTCCGTTTCGGATCGGCCTGATGGACCATTTCAAGCGCAACCAAAAT
>JAJYAH010000020.1:5685-22232 GCA_021779635.1 Pseudomonadota bacterium
ATCCCGGTGACATAGTCGCTGTCGATCAACGTCGTCGACCAGGTCCATTTCAGACTGCCATTGGTCAGCGCTTCCTGCTGCGGAATCGCATTGACGTGTGGAGTGCCGTATTTCTCCGAGACTTGCGACAGCGGCACGGTCTCATTGGATGTTCCCGCGCCCATGAGCAGCACGACCTTGTCCTGATTGATCAAGCGCTCGGCTTCGCCGACGGCATTGATCGGTTTGCTTTGCGAATCTCCCTTGACCAGTTCGATCTGGGCACCGTCGTGATTTCTGAGTCCGCCGGCGGCGTTGAGCTGTGAGATGGCGAGCTCCGTGCCTCGCATGCCGTCGCCGCCAGCCACCGCGCCAGGCCCGGTCAAGGCATAGACTGCGCCGATCTTTACCGTCTCGGCGGCGCGCACGTTGACCGCCGACAGCAGCACCACCGTCGAAAGAAGAAAGACCACCATGCGTTTCATCTGCGTCTCCTGGCTTTTTTGTTAAGCGTCAAATTCCGAGATAAGCCTGTTTGACCCGCGGATCGGATGCCAGGCTTGAAGCGACGCCCTGCATCGCGAAACGGCCCTGCTCAAGCACATAGCCGTGGTCGGCAACTTCGAGCGCGAGCGCGGTATTCTGCTCCACCACCAGAATGGTCAGGCCCTGCGCCGCCAGACGGCGCACGGCGACGAAAATCTCGTCGACAACGATCGGCGCGAGACCAAGGCTGGTTTCGTCGAGAAGCAACAGCCGCGGCGAGGCCATCAGTGCGCGGGCAATCGCCACCATCTGCTGCTCGCCACCGGAAAGCGTGCCCGCAAGCTGGGTCCGGCGCTCGCGCACCTTCGGAAACAGCTCAAGCACCACAGCGAGATTCTCGTTGCGCTTCCGGCGTGCTGCCGGCGATGACGAACCGACCAGCAGGTTCTCGAGCACGGTCATATCCGAAAACAGCCGCCGGCCCTCCGGAACCTGGACGAGCCCTGCCCGGACGATATCCTGCGGCGGCATCCCGACGATATCCTGTCCGTCGTAATGTATCGTTCCGGCCTCGGCGGGAATGATCCCGGATATCGTGCGCAGAAGCGTGGTCTTGCCGGCGCCGTTGGCGCCGATCAGCGCGGTGATGCTGCCGGCGGAAATCGACAGATCGACGCCGCGCAAAACGGGCACGTCGCCGTAACCGGCGCACAGGCCAGTGACATCAAGCAGGGCCATGGTGCCTCCTGCCGAGATAGGCTTCGATCACGGATGGGTCGGCGGCGACCTCGGCCGGCAGCCCGTCCGCGATCTTGCGCCCGTTCGCCATCACCACGATACGGTCCGACAAGAACATGATCGCACGCATGACATGCTCGACGATCAGCAGCGCGATCCCGCCGCGGCGGATATCGGCGAGGATCACCATGATCTCGTCGATTTCGGCGGGGGTTAATCCAGCCATGACCTCGTCGAGCAACAGCAGCCGCGGACGGGTCGCTAGCGCGCGCGCAATCTCCAGCCGCTTCTTTTCCGGAAGCGACAGGTTGCGCGCAAGCGCCATGGCCCGGTGATCGAGTTTGACACGGCTGAGAACCGCCATCGCCTCGGCGCGGGGATTGGCGCTTCCCCGGTCGGGACCAACCACTCCGGCGATGACATTTTCCAGCACCGAGACGTCACGAAACGGCTGAACGATCTGAAAGGTGCGGCCGATGCCCAACCGCGCCAGGCGATGGGTCGGTTGACCCGTGATATCCAGGCCGTCGAACGCGACCGTTCCTTTGGTGGGACGAATAAAGCCGGAGATGGTCTCAAAAAGCGTCGTCTTGCCGGCGCCGTTGGGCCCGATCAGGCCCACGATTTCATTGCTGTTCAGATCGAAGGACACCTCATCGACGGCCCGCAAACCGCCGAACCAGCGGGAAACGCCGCGCACCTGCAGAAGCGGCGAGCTCATTTTGGCCTCCGCGCAATCGCATCCGACAGCAGGCCCCACAAGCCGCGAGGCGCGAGCCGCATCACCAGAATGAGGATGACGCCATAAACAATCAGATGAATGCCGGCGAGCCTGCCTCCCAGCAAGCCGCGCAACAGCTCGGTCAGCGGCACCAGCACGACCGCACCAAGCAGCGGGCCGAACAACGAACCGAGCCCGCCGATAAAGGCGAACAGCAGCGCATCGATCGAGAGCGGCACCCCCAGCACGGATTCCGGATCGATGAAGAGCACATAGTTGGCGTAGACCGGCCCGACCAGCGCCGCCAGCGCGCCGCTGATCGCCGCAGCGATGACTTTTCCCTGCACGACATCGATGCCGAGCGCCGCCGCCGAGCGCTCGTTCTCCCTGATCGCAAGCAGGACATAGCCGAGGCGTGAGCGATGAATGGCCAGACTGACGGCCGACACCATGGCGAGAACGCCGAGCGCCGCATAACAAAATCCCAGCTTGGAACTGAACTGGAAATTCGCGAAATCAGGCCTGGAGGGAATCGCCAGTCCATTGGCGCCGCCGAGAACCGCGACATTGCTGACGATGTGCAACGCCATCTCGGCCACCGCAAGCGTGACCAGCGCGAAATAAACGCCCGACAATCTGCAGCGGAAAACCGTATAGCCCATCCCTGCGCCAAGCGCGCCGCCGATGATTGCGGCAACGACCAGGCCGATCCAGGGACTGACGGCAAAATCAAGATAAAGCGCGGTGGAGACATAAGCCCCGGCGCCGACGAACAACGCATGCCCAAGGGACATCTGACCGGCCATTCCGCCCAGGATATTCCAGGCCAGCGCGGTCGCACCATAAAGCGCCACGAGAATGAAGACGTGTTGCCCATAGATCGACAATAGCGGGGCAACGCCGGCAAGCAGCGCGACAGCGAACCCGAGCAGCAGCATCGGTCTCATAGCCGGCGGCCTCCGAGCAGCCCCTCCGGCTTGAACAGCAGAAACAGAATAAAAATGGCATAGGTGATGATGAAATTGATTGAGCCACCCGTCATCAGGCCGCCGACCGCCTCGACAATGCCGACGATGAATCCCCCGATCAGCGCCCCGACGAAATTGCCCATGCTCCCGAGCACCACGACGATGAACGCGGTCAGGGTAAAATTCGAGCCGACGCTGGGGCTGACGTAGTTGAACGGCGCAATCAGCGGCGCCACTAAACCGAGCGATCCGACGCCGATACAGAAGGCGAGAAGGTACATCCGCTCGACATTGACCCCGCACAACAGCGCCGCATCGCGATCCTGCGCGGCCGCACGGATCAGCCGGCCCGGCTCGGTCGATCGCAGAAACCAGTAAAGCCCGAGGCAAAGCGCAATCGACACCGCACCTGCGATCAGCGCCGCCGTCTGAATGAACACATTGCCGAAACGCACGACATTCCCGGACAGGACGGAGGGAATGGCATGAAGATCGGCGGTGAAAAACGCCAGCATGGCGTTCTGCAGGATCAGCGACAGCCCGAGCGTCACCACGATCTGGTTATGCTCGGGCGCCGGAATGACCGGGGCGATCAGCAATTTATAGGTAAAGGCGGCGGCCAGCGTCACGAGCGGCAGCACCAGCAACAGCGACAGATAGGGGTCGAGGCCGAGCAAGGTCGCGCCGAGATAGGTCAGGTACAGCCCGATGGCGAGAAAGTCGCCATGCGCGAAATTGACGATCCGCAGCACGCCAAACGTCATCGTCAGCCCAACCGCGACGATTGCATAGACACCACCGAGCAGAAGCCCGTCTGCGAGCGCCTGCGGGAGCAGCGGAAGCAGGTCCATCAGGCCGTCGCCTCGGGCCGTTGCTGCAGCATTTCTCCGCCCACGACTTCGTTCCTCCACCGCTTGGTTGTTGTTGCGCCCGCTTCGGAGCCGGCGGTGCTCCGGGCGTTTTTCCGGCCGCCCGGCCTAACCGGACTGCCTCGCCCGCGTGGGGCGGATCGCCGCACATTGGACAGACCATTGATGCATTTCGCCCTCGGTTCGTCAAGAAGGTTCAGTTCCGGTGTCCATTTCGATCCGGTTGGTGTAAGGATTGACAGGCCCGCATCAACCGCGGGCTTCGAGAGGCTGACAAGACCGTGATCAGGAAGACGACGATTGCCGCGACTGCGGTTCGGGCGAAAAAGCGCCGTGCCGCGCCACGGCCCGCGACCAAGGCAAGCGATGCGGTCGCGACGGACCGGTCGCAACCGAGATTTGCCCCGATCCGCACCAAGCGCGTCTTCGAGGAAATCTGCGAGCAGGTTCGCCGCGAAATGGCCGCGGGCTCGCTGCGTCCAGGCGACAAGCTGCCGCCGGAACGCGAGCTCGCCTTGAAACTCGGCGTCAGCCGGGCGGCCGTGCGCGAAGCCTTGCGCAGCCTCGAGATCGCCGGTGTGGTCGGTCTGCACAAGGGCGCAAGGGGTGGCGCCTTCATCCTGAAAGGCGATCCCGATCTCGTTACCCGATCGATCCGCGACATGTTCCATCTCGGCCGCATCTCGCTCGACAACCTGACGGAAGCCCGCACGCTGGTGATGCAAATAGCCATGCAGCTTGCCAGCGAAAGGATCAGGCCGACGACGGTTGCTGCGCTGGAGAGAAATGTCGATCGCCTGACGATGCTTCCCGTATCCGGAAAGGCCTCGGAGCGGGTCGCGATCAGCGCGGAGTTTTACCGGTTGATCTCACAGGCGACCGACAACACCGTGCTCCAGGTCATCATCGAAGCCTTGACCGATATCGTGCTGCAACAGGTCGAACAATCGAACATCGAATTTTTTCCAAACCTGATCGCGCATCGGCGCCGGTTGGTCGAATATATCGCAACCGGCCAGGTGGACGAGGCCAAGCGGGAAATGACCGAGCATCTCCAGCGTCTTCGCCGCCATCTGATGCGCGCCGAACGCTCGGCCGCCGGCAACAAGGCGGTCCGGCCGCTGGCTGAAGAAACCTCGCCGTAGAACCGTCCCCCGTATTTATAGCGAAGCCATGCCATCACCCGCTCGCCGCGCAGCGAAGGTCATGCGTTGCCGAATGCCGCGCCATGCAATCTCGCGTTTGACATTCCATCCGGGCTGCTCCTAGTATGGTCAGACCAATAGCCCTTAAGCCAATAAATCAACCAGGCAAAGAAGACCAGAATGGCCGATACCGATTGCTCGATGGCTGAATTGCAGGCGGTGATCCTGGCGCGCGATCTGCGCGACGGCGAAAAGGCCATCGTCGGAACCAACAGCGACGTTCAGGTCGCGGCCTGCAATCTTGCCCGTTGCCGCCAGGCACCGACGCTGTGGTGGGTGTCAGGGCCCGGCGGCATGGTCAATTGCAACGAGCCGGTGATCCGATCGACCGCGCGGACCGAGAATATCGCCTGGAGCGAGGCGATGATGGACCTCCCGCAAATGGTCGATTTCATCGATTGGAAAATCCATTTCTTCGATTTCGCAATTCTCGGCGCCATTCAGGTCGACCGTTTCGGCAACATCAACACAGTCTGCGTCGGCCCGCACGACAAGCCGCGGTTGCGCGGTCCCGGCACGGTCGGCATCAGCGCCCTCACCGCGCTGGCGCGACGCTTCTACGTGGTGATGGCCCGACACGACCGCGGCAGCTTTCCCGAACGCGTCGATTTTCTCAACGGCCCCGGCTTTCTCGACGGCGGGACATCGCGCACCGACCGCGGCTTGCCGGAGGGCGGCCCGAAGCTGGTCTTGAGTCCGTTCGGCGTGTTCGATTTCGAACCGGTGTCCAAGCGAATGCGTATCCTGTCGCTGCATCCCGGCGTGACGATCGAGCAGGTTCAAAAGCAGACCGGCTTCGAACTGATGGTTGAGGGGACGCCTCCGATTACCTCGATGCCATCGGCCGAAGAACTGCGCGTGCTGCGCGAAAACGTCGACTCGACCGGCGTGCTGCGCGAGAAGCGGCGCGCCTGATCCAATAGTACCGCGACAATGCAAGGGAAACGTTCATGTATCTGACCGAAGAGCAGACCGCGTTTGTCGACAACATCAAGCGAATGGTCGAACGACATGTCGCCCCGATCGCCGCCGAGATCGACGAGACCGATCGCTTTCCCGAAGAGCTGGTGCCGATCTTCGGCGACATGGGCCTGCTTCAGCAGTGGGTTCCGGAATCTTACGGGGGCCCGGGGGGAAATCTCACCCTGCTTTGCCTCGCCAAGCATGAGATCGCCAAGGTCTCGATGGCGTGTTCGATCCTGGCCGGCCAGAATTCCATCGGCATGATTCTGCCGCTGCTGCATTTCGGCACCGAGGAACAGCGCCGGCGATTCCTGCCCGAGGTCGCCAAGGGACGCACCTTGACCTCGGTCTGCATGTCCGAACCGCATTGCGGCTCCGACGTCGCGGCCATGAAGACCAAAGCGGTTCGCGACGGCTCATCCTATGTCATCAACGGGGAGAAGTGCTTCATTACCTTCGGCAGCGTCGCGCACTGGGTGCTGCTGTTTGCGCGCACCTCCGAGGGCCGCGGCGTCGATGGCATCAGTGCGTTTCTGGTCGATACCAAGACGCCCGGATTCAAGGTCGGGCGCAACGAACGCAAAATGGGTCTTGGTGGCGTTCCCAACGTCCAGCTGTTTTTCGAAAATATGCGGGTACCGGCCGAGAACCGGCTCGGCGAAGAAGGCCAGGGCTTCAAGGCCTGCATGCATATCCTCAATCTCAACCGTCCGACTGTCGCGGCGGCGGCGATCGGTATCGGCCAGGGTGCGCTCGACGCATCGATCGCCTATGCCAAGGAACGCAACGCCTTCGGCAAGCCGATTGCAAGCTTTCAGGGCCTGCAGTGGATGATCGCCGACATGGCGATACAGCTGGAGGCCGCCCGCGCGCTGCTGTTCGAATGCACCCGGCAGGTCGACATGGGCGATTTCAGCCAGCTTTCGATGATGGCCTCGATGGCCAAATGCTTCGGCAGCGATGTCGCCATGAAGGTCACGACCGATGCGGTGCAGATTTTCGGCGGCGTCGGCTATCTCAAGGATTATCCGGTCGAGCGGATGATGCGGGACGCCAAGATCAACCAGATCTGGGAGGGCACCAACCAGATCCAGCGCATCGTGATCTCTCGCCATCTGCTGGGAAGGGAGGCCTGATGTCCAAGCTCAAGAGTCTGTCCGACGCGCTCGATGGCGTGGAGGACGGTGCAACGATCGGCCTTGGCGGCTGGATCTTCAATTCACAGCCGATGGCCCTGGTGCGCGAACTGATCCGCCGCAACAAGCGCAACCTGCGCCTGGTGCCCGCCCCCGGCAGCATCGCGCCCGACATGCTGATCGGCGCCGGTTGCGTCGCTGAGACCGGATGTGTGTTCATCAGCTTCGAGCAATTTGGGCTGGCGCCGCATTTCCGGCGTGCCGCCGAGTCCGGCACCGTGAAGATCCGCGAACTCGACGGCCCCGCCATCGCCGGCGGGCTGCGGGCTGCCGCATGCGACCTGCCTTACGGCCTGATCCCGGACATGTGCACGGACCTGCCGCGCGTCAATCCGGAGACCTACCAACCGGTTCCGCGCGCCCCCGGCGAGCGCGCCATGCTGAAGGTGCCGGCCATTCACCTCGACGTCGTGCTGCTTCATGCCCAGCAGGCCGACGCACTCGGCAACGTGCAATATTTCGGACCGGTATTCTTCGATGTGCTGATGGCGCAGGCGGCCAGGAAAGTCATCGTCTCGGTCGACCGCATCGTGTCCACCGATGTCATCCGGCGCGACAATCACCTGACCAAATTGCCTTCGGCATTTGTGGACAGCGTAGTCGAGGCACCCTTCGGGGCCCATCCGACGTCGAGCGGCGGCCTGTACGAGGCCGACGACGAGCATCTGGCGGAATATGTCCGGGCGAGCGGCGGCACCGCCTCGTTCACCAAATATCTGGAGACCTATATCGGCAGCGCCGCCACGCATGCCGACTATCACAAACGGATCGGAAGCCCGCGCCTGCGCGAGCGAAAGGCCGTGAGTTGATGGCGGTTCCCTCGCCCAATCCGCGGCCGGGCCCGTTGCAGGGTATCCGGGTGCTCGATTTCACCGCGATGCTGGCCGGCCCGCACTGCGCGCGTCTGATGGCCGATCTTGGCGCCGAGGTCATCAAGATCGAGGGGCTTGAGGGCGATTTGATCCGCGGACGGCCGCCGTTGCGCGAGGGGCACAGCACTTATTTCGGCGCACTCAACTGCGGCAAGAAAAGTGTAGCGATCGACCTGAAGAGCGACGCCGCAAAACGAATTATCCACGAGCTTGCCAAGGTTTCCGACGTCGTCGTTGAGAATTTTCGTCCCGGCGTCATGGCGAGACTCGGCTTCGACCACGCGACCCTGACGAAGCATAATCCCAAACTGGTTTACTGTTCGATTTCCGGCTATGGACAGTCAGGTCAGGGCGCCACGCGCGCCGCCTACGCGCCGATCATTCATGCTGCCAGCGGCTATGATGCGGCAAACCTCGGCTACCAGGTTCAACAGGATCATCCGGCTTCGACCGGCATATTCGTCGCTGATATTCTCGCCGGCGCTTATGCCTTCGGGGCCATCCAGGCCGCGCTCGTGCATCGCGAACGAACCGGACAGGGACAGGCCGTCGACCTGTCGCTGATGGACTCGATGCTGAACCTGATGGTGTTCGAATGCCAGGAGGCGCAATTCCCGATCGGAAGACGACGCCCGGTATACGCGCCCATGAAGACCACCGACGGTCACGTCATTATCGCCCCGATCAGTCAAAAGAACTTTGAGCAGATGGCGGATGCGCTGCAACGACCGGACCTGAAAGCCGATCTCCGGTTCTCGACAAATCAGGCGCGCGAACGGCACTGGGCCGAACTCATGACGGTTATCGAACAATGGACCGAGAAGCGCACCGGCCTCGAATGCGAAGCCATCATGGACGCGGCCAGCGTCCCCTGCTCGCGGTTCCTCAGCGTTGCGGAGGCCATGAAGGATCCGCAACTGGCCGAAAGGGGCAGCCTCTCAAAGGTCCACGATGTGGCCGGAGAGTTCCTGGTGCCCAACGCCCCATTTCAATTCACGACGCCGACGGCAGCCGGCCCGGCCGTATCCGAACTTGGTGCGGATAGCGCCGAGGTGCTTTCGAGCCTTCTCGGATACTCCGATCAGCAGATCGCCGAGTTACGAAATCAGCGCGTGCTGTCGCCCGGGCGATAACGGAGGGCCAGAGGACCCCAGGCTCTAAGCATAAAGCCGACCGTGCTCCTGAGCGTATGGCGCGTACGAATCCTTGATGCTGGCGAGGTTCAGCAGCATTTTTGCCACCGGCACATCGCTGTCGGCAAATACCGTGGTCTGAACCCAAAGGCTTTCGGTCCGGCGGCTTCCGCTCAGGGCGATGACCTCGCGCTCGGTTTCATAATCCTCTCCCACGAATAACGGCCCGCGGATCAAGCGGATTTCCTGATCGGCGAACAGGCCGACCGCCGGGCCCTTGATCGGCAACTGATCGTCCCTCGATCGATATTGAAACAGCACGCTGAGCATCTCGACCGGAATGATCGGTCGTCCCCAGGGATTGCCGGATCCTTCCTCCCTCCGGTAATAGGAACTCGGTTCGGTGATGACCTTGAGTTTATCGTTGAGCGAAAACGGATAGAGCTCGCCCATATTCTGATCGAAGCCCATGCGCACGGTCTGACGGCCGGTCTTCATTCCGACCTTCACATCGCGCAGGATCACCGGATCGGCAAGCGGCTTCAGTTCGGTCAAGCGCTGATCGAGCGCAGTCGCCGGACCTTTATCGCCGACCGAAGCAGTGCCACGCAGAACCTCGGTTCCATCGCGCTTCACCATCTGGATTTTGCACTGCTTGGTCCCCGGCTCAGGCTTTGCCAGAATGGCTTGCACCTCTTCTCCTGCAAAGGAGGGATTGCGGTAGTGCGCCGAGATGCATCCGGTCTCGAACCACGCTTTTCCCCAAAAATGCTCGCACAGCGGTGCAAATTGGCTGAAATGGGTCGGCCCTTCAATCGTCCCGCCCTGGAACCCTAGTTTCTGCGCCGTCGCATCGTCATGAATCGAGGCGTGAGAGTCATAGACCTGAGCATTGAGCATCTGATGCGGCCGGCGCCATGGCCCGACGAGAGAATCGGAGGTCTCCGTGATGACCGTTTCAAACGCCTTCGATCCCATTGAACTCCCCGCAAATGTCAGCCTGCTCCAGAAGCGGGGATTATCACGTTACCGGCCGCGATCCAATATCATCCAGCCATATCACTCCCGCGCCGCATCTTTCCCGGGCAAGATTCGCTCCAAGCGCCTCATCCTTTTCGTGGACCGAACGCGAGGGCGCTCGGAAGGTGCCGGGATAAGCCGCGCCATCAATCAGAATGTTCCGCCCGGTGATGTAGCTCGCCCGAACCAAACGGGAATTGCCACGCTCGGGTATGGCCCGCACCGGCCGACGTGTTCGCTGGTTCAATGACCGCTTGGCAACGTCATGCCGCCAGGCTTGGCGCCCCACATGCAAAAGCTCGACGGTTCGAACCCGAACTGCCGCGGCTGATGGTTGGCATCGTCGGCGACTTCATCGACCCCGACCGAATATTCGAACACCATTCCGTCCGGGCCTTTGAAATAAAGAAATCGCGCCCCGGATGTCGGATGGCGACCAGGGCCAAACACGATCGGCACGCGGCGTTCGCTTAGAAAGTAATAGGAGCGCAGCACGTCATCGTTAGTCTGCACTTGATGATTGACGTGCTGGATGCCGGCATGCGTCGCCCGCACCAGCGCAATGGTGTGATGGATCGCGTTGACGCGCATCAGGGGAATATCGCCGATCCGGTCGCTGACGCGCGCGTTGTACACTCGCGTCCAAAATCCTTCATCACGTACGGGATCCGTGGAGTTGAGACCGATGTGGCTGAATCCGGTGATGCCTGCGTCGCGCGCCGCGAAATAGCGCCGGCCATTCCGCTCGGGCCTCACCACCAGTTCGATGTGGTTGCCGCTGGGGTCGCGAAACCCGATGAACGCCCGCACCCTGCGCTTCTGCGCCTCTTCGGCCGAGCCGCCTTCAACATGATGGCCAAGGCTCTCGAGGGTCGCTGCCGCCTGCTGCAGGCTCGCCTCGTCTTCGATTTCAAAGCCGACGGTCTGATCGGCGGGATCGCCTTCCGTGTAGCAAAGCGTATGCGAGCGGTCGTCCGATCTCAAATACAGCGCCTTTCTGCCGCGCTCCGCAACCTGCAAGCCAAGGCAGCTGGTCGCGAACGTCTCTGCTGACTCCAGATCGGGGGAGCCGAGCCGTACATAGCTCACATCCCTAAGGTTGATCATTCCGCTTCTCCTGATTGATTCAAACGCCGCGCGCACTCAGCTCCGGGACATCCTTGCTTTCGCTTCCCCAACTGCAAAGCGATTCCGGCGCGAGCGGAAATTGCCGTGCGGGACGACGCAGAGGGCCCGGTTCTGTCATGCCGTTGACGTAGGAGAAAATGAGGCCATCGGGACCTTCGACATGCAGGAATATCTGTTCCGAACACGGTTCGCGTCCGGGACCCTGCACGATCTTTACCTGGCTCTCCTGCATGAAATAGCTGTTCTGCATGATGCTGTCGAGCGTCTCGACCTCGAACGCGGCGTAGAGCAGCCCGTTCCGCTTCGCCGGATAAAGCGCAATCCGATGGTGAAAACTGTCGATTTGCAGGTAGGCGATATCGCCTACCCAATCCCGCACCTGGGCGCCCAGCGCTTTCCAGAATTCAAGATCCCGACCGGGATTGGTCGATCTCAACCCGACGCCATGCAAGCGGGTAATGCCGGCGTCGCGGCTCGGAAAATATCGTCTGCCGCTTTGACTGGGACGCAGCACCAGATCGATATGGTTGCCGGAGCCGTCTTCAGCCAGCAATGCCGCCCGAACGTAGCGACGATGGCAGGCATCAGCGGTCGCGCGCGTCACGACAAAATCGCGGTCCCGCAGCAGCTCTTCGATCTGATCAAGTGCCGTCTCGCTCCACACCTCAACACCGGTGCTGGAACCACCGTTCGTATCGCTGCTGAAGCTGACGGTTCGAAACCGGTGGTCGGAGCGAAACGCAACTTCATCATCAGGCCCCGCAACGCGTTGCAAACCGAAAATATCCGATGCGAATCTTGCCCCGGCATGCAACTCCGCGATCGCAAGACGGACATAGCACACGGATGTCACGAGCGGATTGTCGGTGGAATTCATCTGCCCAGGCTCCTGCTCAACCCGGCCTCGATCGCGGTTTCCGATCGCTGAGGAAAACCTTGATCATTTGACGCCAGAGCGAGAACAACTCGTCGAACCACTTCGGATCGTTATCCCACAATGTTCGCAGAGCCATCCCGCGAACAAGACTGAGGGTCAAAGCGACAATGTCGGATGCAAGCTGGCCAGGCACACCGCTTGCCGCCAGGGCGCCCGTCCAGGCGGTCTCCACGGGACGTCGCGCCTTTCGCGAAATATCGAGAATCTGTTTCCGCACCGATTGATCGGTCGACGTCGAAAGAACGATATCGATCGCCACCATGAAGTGCTCGCTAAAGAAGAACTCCCGCGCATCCTCGATCACGGCTTCGATCAGATCGCGGGGCCTGTTCACGGCGGAAGCCCGGCGTCGGCTGAGTGCCTGCGCCTGCTCGAAGACATATTCAAGGGTGGCTACAACCAGCGAATCCTTGGTCGGGAAGTGATGGAGCTGCGCGCCTCTGGACAAGCCGGCTGCCTCCGCAACCTCGGCGGTCCTGAAACGTGCATAGCCGCGCTTGCGGATGAGGTTCGCGGCCGCCTTCAGGATACGCGTCCGCGTTTCCGCGCTGCGCTCGGCCTGGGTGCGGCGACGCGCCACTTCGGCCGAATGCCGGGTAGAGCGTGTCGTCGAAGGAATTCTGCTGGCACGAGCTGGCATATCAGACCTCAATACAGACGTGTTGGTCGATCACCTTGACCGGATAGGTCTTCAGTGGAATCTCACAGGGCATGCCGGTCGGTTGCCCCGTCGTGACGTCGAAGGTTCCGAAATGAAATGTGCATTCCACGATCTTTCCCGTCAAAATGCCCTCCTCGGACAGCGACGCCTCGCCATGGGTGCACATGTCAGCGGTCGCATAAATCGCACCGTCCACGCGATACAGCGCGACATGTGAACCGTCGGGGAGCGAGGCCTTCTTGATCTCACCTTCCGCAATCTCGTCAACTCCACATAGCACCACGGTTTCTGGCATCGGCTTTGGCCTAGAGCATCGTGCTTCCGCCGTTGACGCTGATGACCTGGCCGGTCACGAACGACGCTTCGGCGGATGCGAGGTAGCTGACCATGGAAGCGACCTCCTCCATCTCGGCGGGCCTGCCCATGGGTATGACGCTGACGAACTTCGCCGCAAGCGCGGGATCGCGCTTCGTTATGGCGACCATTTGCGGCGTGTTGACCGCGCACGGCGCGACTGTATTGACGGTAATGCCATCGCGCGCGAACTCGCGCGCCATTCCGGTGGTCAATCCATGGACGCCGCCCTTCGCGGCGTTGTATGCGGCATGATCCCAAAGCCCGTTGCGAACGGAGTCGGCGCCGAGATTAATGATCCGGCCGTACGAATTGGCCCGCATTTTCGGGATCGCATGCCAGGAACACCACAGCACCGTCCACAAATTGCGATCGATCGTGGTCCGCAATGTTTCCGGGGTGTGCTCGGCGAAGGCCTTGATAATACCCCCGCCTGCATTGTTCACCAGCACGTCCAGCCGGCCGAAACGATCGACCGCACGATCGATCGTACCCTTGGCGACGCTTTCCGACGACAGATCGCCCGCATAACTGACAACCTCGGCGCCGAACTCCTTGGCCAGGTGTTTCGTTGCTTTGTCGAGTTCCGCCTCATCCATATCCGCAACCACCAGCCTGGCGCCGTCGCGGGCAAGACGTTCCGCGATTGCAAGGCCAATGCCTCTTGCGGCCCCTGTCACGACGGCGACATTGTTTTTCAGCTTCTTGTCCATCCAAGCGTTGCCTTCACAGAATGATGCTGACGCGGCCCTGGGCACGAAGACCCTCGCTGTCCAGAAGGCAACGCTTTTCCCTTATCTTGAACGTGCCATTGCCCGGCACAAGACGATACCGGTTGCTGCCGAAGTAAGTGTCCGTCACACCGTCCTTGGTGCGGTAGGTGATAAAGGCCGAACTGACTTCGAGGTCGTCACCGATGCGTTTCCGGATCCGCACGTTGCTGACGAGGTGCCTGGTCCGCGAATGCGGGAATTCGGCGTGAGCGGTGCGCTTCATCAGGCGCTTCACCCGTTCGCTGAGCCGGAAGCGGTCATCGGCGATATAAAACAGGTTATTGTCCGGCGACGCATCGACGGCCAGATCGGTAGCCGGCACGTAGTAAATCGCGTCATCCGTGAAAAGCTCCAGCCATTCCGGCAAACGCCATTCGTCGAGCAGTTCAGCCTCGGCGAACAGGAAATCCTCGACATCGGTGCGAGCGACGGGATGCATTGCCAATTCACCGTCGCTCATGCCGGCAGCCGGAATATATGCTCGTTCCAGTTCGACCAGAACGCGCGCATCTGGGCTTCGTCATCATATGACGGGTTTTCCTTGCCCATTCCCTTCGAGATATCGTTCCACTGCGCTTCGCTGGAATTGCGGAAGCCGCGCTGACATTGTTCGAGCGCCTCGACGTCGTCGGGCGTTGCAAAGCCTCCGGGTCCGAGAAATTCGAGGAAATTGAACAGCCGGTATCTCCGCGCCCACTCGGTCTCTTCCTTCGGAGCCAACGCCCATGCGCTGATATTCATGAAATCGGGCGCGGCCGGATAGTAGGTTCGCACCGTCACCGCCATGATGTCGTTGATCACCAGATTCGGGAAGATAAACAGGTTTCGATTGAAGGTGGCGATACGATCGGCGCGCTGCTTTCCAAACCGCTTTACCAGCCCGTCATAGAGCCTCGAAAGCTCTCGCTTGCCATCCTCGCCCCACGACGGAATCCACTGCGCGACGGGACGGCCCCACGGAGCCTTGTATTCGAGAACGGCATGCCCCTTGCCGAGATCGCGCGCCGATCCCTCGAACGCGACCTGGGCGAGGCCGCCAGTCGTCGCCTTCAGGTAATCCAGGTATGTCGCATGGGTCGTCAGCGCGTGGTAGCCGTCGATGCTGTTTTCCGTCAGCAGCTTCCAGTTGGCACGCATCGAATATTCCTGCGTGCCGCCGACGATCGTCATCTCCGTTTCCGCCTGGTCGCAGATCACATCGAGATATTCCCTGACCGGGCCGAGATAATCCGCCAAACTCTCGACATTCCGGTCGAAACAAATGAAATTCAAATCGCGGTAACTCTCCAGCCGCGGCACCTGCTGCATGTTGGACGTGCTGCGCTCCTTGAAATCGGCGGCATAGGACGCCTCTCCGGGCTGGCTCCGCAAGGTGCCATCCAGGCCGAATACCCAACCGTGATAGAAACACTGGAAGGACTTCGCGCTGCCGTGCTTCTCCCGGCAGACCTGTGCGCCACGATGCGGACAGGTATTCAGCATCGCCTTGAGATTTCCCTTGCCGTCGCGGGCAAACAAGATGCTTCGACCCCCGACCTGACGGGTGACGAAGTCGCCGGGCTTGGCAAGCTCGGAACTGTGGCCGAGATAGAGCCAGCATTTATCGAATATCTGGGCCCGCTCCGCCTCCAGAATGGCGGGATCGACGAACGCCTGACGGGACACCTTGAAGATCTTCCTCGATTCATCGATCAGAAGCGCTGTCTTCATCGGTCCAATAGCATTCATGGCAGTGCCTCCCTTGATCAATTGCTTTTCAATGCCCGTCGCAGATCAAACGCCGTCGATTCAATATCGGGTCGGTCGAGCCTTGCCTGCCGCGCGACCAGCCGCCGGAACATGGCCATGTCCTTGGCTGCATTGACCGAGATCGCGCCGACAATCTCGTTACCGCGCAACGCGGCCACGGAGAAACGATCGCTCCGGCTGTCGCCCCGCACGATGTGGTCGGCGTTCAGCATATCGCCCACGACCTGAACGTTGAGATCATATTGATCCGACCAGAACCAGGCAGGATCGTCATATTCGCGGTCCGCTCCCAGCATGTTTCCGGCAACGCAGATCGCCTGGTTCTGGGCATTGGCCCAGGTTTCAATGCGCATGGCCCGGTCGTGGCATTTGCTCCATTGCAGCGCTACATCGCCGGCGCTGAAAACATTGGGCGCCGCCGTCCGTCCGAACGCATCGACTTCGATGCCCGCATCGGCCGGCAGGCCCAGATCGCGAGCGATCGCATGGGTTGGATCGACTCCAATTCCAACAAGCACGATATCCGCCTTCAGTTCGGCTCCATTGGTCAAACGAACGCCGTTCGCCGTCCCTGACGCGACCGAGGCGCCAAATACGAACCGGACGCCATTGTTGCGATGCCTGGCTTCAACAACCTTGCTGACAAGATCAGGGAACGCCCGGGCGAGAAGCCGCTCCTGATTCTCGATGACAGTAACCTCGCATCCGCATTTCGCCGCGGCACAGGCAGCCTCTAGACCGATAACACCGCCGCCAACGATGGCGACGCGGGACCGTCCATGGAACGATTGGCGC